>JBAQUW010000169.1:0-1767 GCA_049297755.1 Alphaproteobacteria bacterium | reverse complement strand
CAGTATGGTGCAGGGCTGGTGAGGCCATTATTGATTATCAGCTCGGTTGCCATAAGCTGCAAATTGTTATGGCAACAGCTTATGTAAGCGAACCTGCTGTTTTTTACTTGACGCCCGCCGCCACATTTGCGTAAATGGCTGTAGCGGGAGCCTCAAAATTGGCTCTGCTCCTCCCACCTGCCATAGCTAATAACCCATAATCAATCTTGGATACCTTCCCATGCGTTTGAACGAACTGCGTAACTTGAACACCGATGATCTCATTGCCATGGCCGAACAAGCAGGCGTGAAAGACCCCGTGAATTTGCGGCGGCACGAAATGATGTTTCAAATTGTTGGCAACCTGCCAGAAGGTACCGAAGTGCTGGGCGAAGGTGTGCTGGAAACTCTGCCCGATGGTTTTGGTTTTTTACGGTCGCAAGATAATAACTACACACCAGGCACCGAAGATATTTACGTCTCCCCCCAACAAATTCGCCGCCTTGGCCTGCGCACGGGCGATACCGTGGTGGGTAATGTGCGTCACCCCAACCCAGGCGAGCGTTACTTTGCCTTGGTGGATGCCAACAGCGTGAATGGCGACAAGCCCACGGGCCTGCGCAACCGCCGCAATTTTGATAAACTGACCCCGTTGTACCCCAAAGCCAAATTCCAAATGGAAGATGCCAAGTTGGGGAAAGACCTGACAGGCCGCGTGATTGATATCGTCGCCCCCTTCGGCAAAGGCCAACGTGCCATGTTGGTGGCGCCACCCAAGGCAGGCAAAACGGTGATGCTGAAAAGCATTGCCCACGCCATTGAAAACCACCACCCTGAAGTGACCCTGATTGTGTTGTTGATTGACGAACGCCCCGAAGAAGTAACCGACATGAGCCGCAGCGTGCGCGGCGAAGTGGTGAGCAGTACGTTCGATGAACCCGCCGCCCGCCACGTGCAAGTGAGCGAAATGGTGCTGGAAAAAGCCAAACGCTTGGTGGAACAAGGCCGCGATGTAGTGATTTTGCTGGACTCTCTCACCCGCTTGGCCCGCGCCTACAACACCGTGGTGCCCAGCAGCGGTAAAGTGCTCACGGGTGGGGTAGATGCCCACGCCCTGCAAAAACCCAAGCGCTTCTTTGGCGCTGCGCGTAATTTGGAAGAAGGCGGCTCGCTCACCATCATCGCCACAGGTTTGATTGACACTGGTAGCCGCATGGATGAAGTGATTTTTGAAGAGTTTAAAGGTACGGGCAACAGCGAGTTGTGGCTCGATCGCAAACTGGTGGAAAAACGCACGTTCCCCGCGATCGACATCTCCAAAAGCGGCACGCGGCATGAAGAATTGCTGTTTGACGACGAAACCCTCAGCAAAATTTGGGTGCTCCGCCGCATTCTCCAGCCCATGGGCACCACCGAGGGCATGGAGTTCCTCCTCGATAAAATGCGCCGCACCAAAACCAATACCGACTTCTTTAAGGCCATGAACGGCTAATTGCCCTCTGTCGGTTTTTTTGTTGCATTTTTAAAAAGGGCGGTATACGGTTCGTGTCGTCCAGCCTCTGTCACGCATGATGACAGGGTGAGTTACACCTCGACGTTTAGCTCTATCATGGGAGTTTACAATGTCTTGTGGCAAATGCGGAAAAAGCGCGAGCGACCTCCAAATCAATGTCTGTTATAAAGACAACTGCCCTTACGACTCATCTACTTCCGCTACTTCCAGCGGCACTTGCAGCCGTTGTGGTGGTACTGGCGAAGTGTTGGTTCCTGGGTCTGGTTGGCCTGACC
>JBAQUW010000168.1:0-14739 GCA_049297755.1 Alphaproteobacteria bacterium | reverse complement strand
ATCTATAGCTGTACGGGCCATACCCACCCCTGCGCCAATAAAGGGACGAACGCGCCCTTTGGCATTAAAATCCACATACATGTTGGCCATCATGGCGGTGGTGGCTTCGTCGCCAGCAGCGCGGAATTTGTGGCCATTAAAACTGCCAGAGGCAACGTCCACTTGCTTATGGGCTAATTCACCTTCAAGACGCACATTGATGCTTTTTCCCTGATTGAAGCTATAACCAATAGCACCTGCTCCCACTGTGCCATTATCGAATGACACTTCAAGCGTATCTGTGCCAGATTTTAGGCCCTGGCTTTCATTATCAACCATGCCACCTTTGCCTGAAATGTAAAAATCGCCTGCCCAAACAGGTGCCGCTGCCAAGCACAGCAGCGCTGTGTATGTCGTTTTCATGTGTACAATTTCCCCTTAGATTGGGCGCGAGTATACCTGTGGGTAACTTGCTGGCAAGCGCTGTGCATACATAATAGGCAATGGAATACACATCGCCGCCCTTGCAATGGCCAAAGTGTTGCCCTATATGGGGTTTACTGCTGAAGTATCTACAACCTTGCCCTGTGGGGCAAAACATGGAGAAAGACTATGTTCTTCAAAACCTACGCCGTAATGGTGCGGGACGCAAACGGCAAAATTGTTGCTTGCCTCAGCTCTGCCGAGCGGAAAGGCGACCTTTCTTGGGAATACGCCGATCGCTGGAGAAAAAACGGCAACACCATTGCGGTGGAAGCGGAGCGTCATTTCACCCCATGGTTCTTTGCCGTGGAGTGCTACGGCGCCGACATTCACCTGCTGCCGAATGGCGGCTGGCTGGGCTTCGATGAGGCTAAGCGCGTGGCGCATATCGCTTCGCACGACCCGAACACAGGCGTATATGTGGCCGCAGCCGAGCCGATGCTCAGCTACTACCGCAAGCGCCTGTGGCAGGCCATTGCGCCGCGTAAGCTGCGCGAATGGCAGATGAACCGCCGCATTGCTCGCATGGCGTAATCTCGCCCAACCGCCCCCAACAAGGGGCGGTTGTTTTTCTTGCATACGGCACCATTTTGCCTATACTGCGCGGCATGAGTTTATTTGAGCACTTACGCACCCACATTCACACCAGCCTTGGCCAGTTACAGGGGCAGGGCGTGTTGCCGGCGGGGCTAGATTTTTCCAACGTGGCCTTGGAACAACCCAAAGACGCGACCCATGGCGATTTGGCCACCAACGCCGCCATGGTGCTGGCCAAAGGGGCGGGCACCAACCCCCGCGCCTTGGCTGAAAAGTTGGCGCCCTTGCTGGCCAGCCACCCTGCGGTGGCTAAAGTGGATATTGCGGGGCCTGGGTTTATGAACATCACGTTGGCTGATGCAGCATTATTGGCGGAAATGCAGGCGGTAGATGCCAACTACGCCAACGTGAACGTGGGTAAAGGCGGCAAGGTGATGGTGGAGTTTGTGTCCATCAACCCCACGGGGCCTATTCACGTGGGCCACGGACGTAATGCGGTGTTGGGCGATACCTTGGCGCGCTTGCTGGCGGCCACGGGGTATGAGGTTTACCGTGAATATTTGGTGAACGACGCGGGCAACCAAATCCGCACCTTGGCGTTGTCGGTTCATGCCCGTTATTGTAGCCTGCTGGGGCGCGAAACCGCCTTGCCCGCCGATGGCTATGTGGGCGACTATATTATAGAGATTGCCGAGGCCCTGAAGGCGCGTGATGGCATCAAATGGCTGGCTGTGACCGATGAAGAGACGGTGGTGAAAGAACTGCGGGCGTTTTGTGTAGAGGCCTGCATGGCGATGATTCGCAGCGATTTGGATTTTATGGGCATTTACTTCGACCGCTTCCACAGCGAGCACGCCATGCACGCGGCGGGCGACCCTTTGGCCACCGCCGTGGCGGCCTTACGAGCCAAAGGCTATGTGTATGAAGGCTTGCTGCCCCCGCCCAAAAAGGACGGCATTGTGCCTGAAGATTACGAACCCGCCGAGCTGACATTGTTCAAAGCCACCGCCTTTGGCGCGGAAACCGACAAACCCATTTATAACCGCCGTGGCCAAGCCACTTACTTTGGGCAAGATATTGCGTACCACCAAAACAAGTTAGAGCGCGGCTTCCGCAAGCTGGCCACCGTCATTGACGTGCGCCAAGTGGGTAATTTTACGCCGCTGACGTGGGCGGTAGAGGCGCTGACAGGCGTCAAAGGCGCCGTTCACCCCGTGTATTACGCGCTGGTGAAGGCGATGAGGGATGGCGTGCCTGTGAAACTCTCCAAACGCGCGGGCAACATTGTGGCGCTGCGCGATGTGCTGGAGGAGGTGGGGGTTGATGCTTACCGCTTCCACATGCTGACGCGTAAGCCTGAGAGCGAATTGGTGTTTGACCTGGCCAAAGCCGTGGAAAAAAGCATGGAAAACCCCGTGTTTTATGTGCAATACGCCCATGCGCGGATGGCGGCGGTGTTCCGCCAACAGGCCGAGATGGGTTTGAATGTGGTTGGCGTAAAGCCTGATGCGGCTACGTTGGCAATACCAACTGCGCGGGCGTTGATACGGCAAATTGTGATGTATCCCATGGTGTTGGAGAAAGCTGCTGTGGCGATGGAGCCACACCGCATGGCGTTTTATGCGCAAGATTTTAGCGCAGCTTTTCATGGCTGGTATAGTGGCGAGAAGTTTTTGTTGGCCGAAAACCTGCCCGCAACCGCCGCAAACCTTGTTTTGGTGCGCGCCGCCCAAGTGGTGCTGGCCGATGTGCTGGCCCTGTTGGGGGTTGCAGCGCCCGATAAAATGTGAGCCAATAGCCCACACAACCCCATGTGCCGCAGGTAGCAGCGCAAACGAATGAGAAGAAGAAAGCACCTGCCGTGACTGGATTATTTACCCGCCCCGTTCAAAAAACCACCAATTGGTACCGTTGGCCCTTGGTGGCTGTGGTGGGTGTGGGCTTTTTTGGGTTGATGATTTATGCGGTGGTGATGCAAGAGACGATTCAAACCACAGCTATGGATGCGCCGCTGATTACAGCGCCAGACTTGGCCGTGAAGCGCCGCCCTGAAGAACCAGGTGGCATGCAAATTGCCAACCGCGATAAGAGCGTATTTAACTTGCTGGCCGAAGATATTAAGAACGCGACGGAATTGGAAGCGGAAGCCCCCATTGACCAAGTGGCCGAGCAGCCTGTGGCCGAAGCACCTGTAGCCCCTGAATTGCCTGCCACCCCCGCGCAAGATGTCACACCAGCCCCAGCTGTGACCGTGCTCGAACCCGCCAAAGCTGATGATGCCGCCCAGCTGGCCGCCTTGGCTGCCACCCCCGCCGAGGCTAAGCCCGAGCCTGCGCCCGCCCCTAAAGAAGAACCAAAGCCCGAGCCCAAACCTGAACCTAAACCTGAGGCCAAAGTGGAAACGCCAGCCGCAGGTACAGCAGGCGTGCAAATTGCTAGCTTCACCACCAAGGCCGATGCCGAAAAAGCCATTGCCCTGTACACCAAACGCCATAGTGCGCTGGTTGGCCTGACGGGCCGCGTGGTATCGTTCAACATGCCCAATGGCAAAGGCACGCGCCACCGCGTGCAATTTGTGGGTGCTGCCGATAAAGCTGCCGCCCAAGCCATCTGCCAAAAACTGAAGGCAGAAAAGCAAGATTGTTTGGCCATTGCCAAATAAAAACACCGCCCTGTAAAGGGCGGTGGGGCTTACAGCCTGTCGGCGACTTTTTCGGTACACCAGAGAGACAGGTAGGCGACCACAACTCCCCAAAGTGTCATGGGGATAGGGCCAAAGCCGTAAATGGCGGGGATGTGGAAGAAGGTGACGTTGGGCAAACCATAGCTTTCCAGCACCATTTGCACAGCGGTCAATGCAAGAATGCAGATCAAAAACGTGCCAACAGTCACAACAGTGCGAAGCATGGGGATTCTCCATGGTAAACGGTTACGGTATCTCTTCGAATGAGGAGACTCTTTTTTGTATACTAAATTTTGGACGGCGTCAACAAAAAGTTACGCAACGGCATGACAAGGCGCCCAACCCGCGCTACACTGCCCCCATGAAACTCCTCATCACCACGTTACTTATGCCGCCAGGCTTTGCCTTGGTGTTGTTGGCGGTGGGGATGTATTTTTTGTATCGGCGTAAGGTGCGCCGCGCGTGGGTGACGCTGGCCTTGGCCTTGGTGCTGGGCTGGGTGGGGGCTACGCAGGTGTTTGGGCGGTTTGTGAGCATGTTTTTGGTGGCGCAAATTCATGGCAGCATGGTGGGCAGCCCTGAAGAAATGGATTTGATTGTGGTGCTGACCGCTGGCAGCATGTACACGGGCGAAACAGGTTGGCTGCCCAAGCCCGAAACCTATCGCCGCGTGAGTGTGGCGTATGAACTGCAAAGCCGCATTGGCAGCCGGATTCCTGTGCTCATCAGCGGTGGCCATTTGGACGGCTTGAAATACCCCAGCGAAGCCTATGTGGCGCGCGAATACTTCGACCGCCGCAATGCGCAATTGGTGCCTACCATTATTGAAGAAAGTGGCCTGAATACGTATGAAAGCGCCCTGCAAGTGGCGGCCATTGCGCAAAAACGCAGCGCCGACCAAATGTTTTTGGTGACCAGCGAAGTGCACATGCCCCGTGCTTTGGCCACGTATCGCGCACGGGGCATTGATGCGGTGCCTTTCCCCGTGGTGACGCTGCCACGCGGCAGCCTTGGGATTAAAGGCTTTTTGCCCACTTACGAAGGGGCTGAACTCACCACCAGCGCCCTGTACGAGCTTTACGGTTTAACGCTGTATTTGGCCACGGGGAAAATCTCGTGGAGTGACTTAACCTACGGAGGATAAAAGTATGTTTGGCTTGGGCGCAACAGAATTGGTGGTGGTATTGGTGCTGGTGGTGCTGCTGTTTGGCGTGGGGCGCATTGGCAATGTGATGAAAGAAATGGGCAAGGGGGTTACCGCCTTTAAAACAGGTTTGAATGAAGGTGCAGAACAGCCCACCAAAAGCGGCATTAAAAAACCCAAAACGCGCGCAAAAGCAGGGAAGAAGTAGCCCGCTATGTTTGGCATTGGCTTAGGCGAAATGCTGCTGATAGTGTTTGTGGCGCTGATTGTGTTTGGCCCCGACCAATTGCCAGAAGTGGCGCGCCAAGGGGGCATTTTTTTGCATAACCTTAAAATCAATGCGCGGGTATTGAAGGACGATATGCTGGGGCGTGACAACCATGAGCAAGAGTAAAAAAGACGCATCGCCCGCTATCCGCTATTTGGCAGAGTTGCGTAGCCGTTTATTGGTGGTGCTGTTGGTGGTGTTGGCGGGCGCCATTGTGGTGTATGGGTTTAGGGAAGCGGCATTGCACGCCCTGTTATGGCCATTGCACAGCGTTAACCCTACTTTGAACGTGGTTTATACAGGGGTGGGCGATATGTTTTTTGCCTACCTGAAAATAGCCATTTATGGCGGGGTAGCCTTGGCAATTCCGGTGCTGTGTGCCCAAGTATGGCTGTTTTTGCGCCCAGCGCTTAAAGCGCACGAGCGCCGCAATGTGGGGGTTATTTTGCTGCTGGCTCCCCTGTTATTTTATGGCGGTATGGCCTTTGCGTGGGGGGCGGTGATGCCCTTGGCCATTCAGTTTTTTTTAGGCTTTGCGAATGCTGATGTGGCGGCCATGCCCACGCTCGATGCCTACATGTCGTTCACCCTAAAAATGCTGCTGGCATTTGGGCTTACGTTTTTGGCGCCTGCGGGTATGTTGGTGTGCATACATATGGGAGTGGTGCGGGCGGCTACATTTGCCACATATCGGCGCCATACCATTGTGGGCATTTTTATTGTGGCAGCGGTATTAACCCCGCCCGACCCTTTAAGCCAACTGCTGTTGGCAGTGCCGCTGCTGGTGTTGTTTGAAGGGACGTTGCTGTTGGCCAAAATTGTGCATCAACCTTAAAAAGGCTTTGCTAAACAAGAGCAAAGTGTTTAAATAAGGGTGCTTTTGTCGCCCTTAAGCAAGGTGTCTCTGTGGAGAAACACATGTGCTGTTATCTCAATTTATGCGAGTGGACGCTGTTGCTGATGCTCGCCGTGCTCGCCACGTTTCCGTGGTGGGTGCAACTTATCATCCGGTAAGGGTGGCGGCGGGGGCGCAAGCCCCCGTTTTGCGTTGGGGTGTTGTTGCAGTGGGGGCACGGCTACGCCATAAACCCACATAAAAAATGGTTGTAAAAGTGGCGCTGCCATGGCGGCAGGCTGGGGCTTTTGGTAAAGTGATGCAGCAATAAGTAAGGGAATACGATGCTGGATAGAAAATGGATTGTGGAAAACGCCACCGCCGTAGAAGCCAATGCGGCCAAACGCTTGGTAAAAGTAGACGTTGCCCGCTTTGTGGCGCTGGAAAAACAACGGCTTGAATTGTTGCAGCAGGTGGAAGCGGCGCGTGCGGAAAGCAACGCCTTGGCCAAAGATAACAGTATTTCGGTCGATGATAAACGTGCCAAAGGTGCCGCGCTTAAACAGCAAGTGGCTGATTTGCAAGCCAAGCTGACGCCTGTTGAGGAAGAAGCCCAAGCTTTGTATGTGCAAATCCCCAACATGACGTACGCCGGCAGCCCTGCGGGTGGGGAAGAAGAAAGCGCCGATATTGCCCGTGGCAAAACCCCTGTGCCCACCTTTGCGTTCGAGCCCAAAGACCATATGGCCTTATTAGAAGGCTTGGGTATGGTGAACGTGACGGCTGCCGCTAAAGTATCGGGCGCGGGTTTTTATTATTTTACGGGGCAGGGGGCGTTGTTGGAAATGGCGCTCACCCGTTTTGCCATCGATCATGTGATGAAAAGTGGCTACAGCCCAACCATTACGCCCGATTTGGCGCGCGATGCCCTGATGCAAGGCGCTGGCTTTGTGCCCCGTGGGAATGAGAGTAATACTTACCATTTGGAAGGCTATGATTTAAATCTGATCGCCACCTCGGAAATTACCTTGGTGGGTATGATGGCTGATGAAGTTTTGGAGTTAAACAAGCCTGTGAAGTTAGCAGGCCTAAGCCATTGTTTCCGTAGTGAACGTGCCCATGGCAGCGCCACCAAGGGCATTTACCGTGTGCACCAATTTACCAAGGCGGAAATGGTGGTGGTGTGTAAGCCAGAAGAAGCTGAAAGCACCCATTTGGAAATGCGCCGCTTGGAGCAAGAAATTTTCGATGCGTTGGAAATTCCCTACCGTGTGCTGGAAATTGCGGCGGGTGATTTGGGTGCCGCTGCCTATCGTAAATTTGACCTTGAAGCATGGATGCCTGCCCGTGAAGTTGGCGGCAAACGTGGGACATGGGGCGAAATTACCAGCACCTCCAACTGCCTCGATTTTCAAGCCCGTCGCTTGAATATCAAATACCGCGATGCTGCAGGTAAATTGCAGTTTGCCCACACGCTCAACGGCACCGCCCTTTCGGTGTGTCGCGCCATGATTGCCTTGGTAGAAAACCACCAGCAGGCCGATGGCAGCATTGCTTTGCCTAAGGCGTTGCAACCCTATATGGGCAGCCAAACGCATCTGCGCAAGGCCCAAGAAAAGAGCGCGGCATGAACCTGATTGATGGCCAAGGCACCCTGAAACGCGAACGGCTGATTGCCGAACTGCGCAAAAATAAAGACGCCAGCGAACGGGTGTTGAAAGCCATGCTGGCCATACCGCGCCACAAATTTTTGCCAGCCGCTTTTACGGGCGATGCGTATGATAACTCGGCCCTGCCCATTGGCGAAAACCAAACCATCTCCATGCCCAGTGTGGTGGCGCAAATGACTGAAGCGCTAGATGTGCAAGCCCACCATAAAGTGCTGGAAATTGGCACAGGCAGTGGCTACCAAGCTGCCATTTTGTGCAGTCTGTGCAAACGCTTATTTAGCATTGAACGCCACCGCAGCCTCGCCGAACGGGCCGAAAAACTGTTGCGCAGCTTAGGCTTCCATAACCTCATCACCATGGTGGCCGATGGTACAATGGGCTGGCCTGCCCAAGCGCCGTTCGATAGGATTATGGTCACGGCCGCTGGCCCCGCCATCCCCCAAGCATTGAAAGATCAATTGGCTGTGGGCGGTGTGATGGTGATACCCGTAGGCGCCACCCTGCAAACCCAATATGTGGTGCGTTGCACGCGTACAGAGGCAGGGTTTACGGAAGAAATTCTCAACAAAGTGGTGTTTGTGCCCTTGGTGGGCGAGCAAGGGGTAGGGGGCCGCAAAAGCGCATGAATCGGCTCATTGAAAGTGTGCGGAAACTTTACCATTGGGTGCTGCAACAAGCTGCCAAAAAAAATGCGCCTAAGGTGCTGGCAGGGGTTGCGTTTACCGAGTCTATCTTCTTTCCCATTACGCCCGATGTGCTGCTGATACCCATGGTCATGACGCACCTGAAAAAAGCCTTTTGGTTTGCCACCATTTGCACGGTGGCCTCGGCCATTGGCGGGGTGGTGGGTTACCTGATTGGCCACTATGGCTTTGATTATATGGGGCAACCGCTCATCGATTTTTACCATGCCCAAGAGGTGTTCGATAAAATTAAACTGTGGTACGCCGATTACGGCGTTCTGATTGTGGCCGTGGCGGGTTTTTCGCCCATCCCTTACAAAGTGTTTACCATCACCAGCGGGTTTGTGGGCATGGATATGCTGGCGTTTTTTGTCACCTCGCTGCTGTCTCGTGGTGCCCGTTTTTACTTGGTGGCGGGTTTGCTGTGGTATGGGGGTGAGGCATTTAAGCAATGGATCGAACGCCATTTTGGCTGGTTGACCATGCTGCTCAGCGCCGTTGTGGTAGGCTTGATTGTGTTGTTGAAAGTTATGTAAGGAAAGTGCCCATGCGTCGTTTTTCATTGGTGTTATTGGCTGGGGTGGCGGCATGTGCGCAGCAGGCGCCAGCGTCTGTCGTGAATGGTTACACCAAGGCCGAGCAAAGTTCTTGGCCCTTTGCCTATGCGGTAGACCCCGATGCGCCACCCGCCACCTTGCCCGCCGTGCCCACCACTGCCTCGGTGGTGGAAGACCTGCCCCCTGCCACGCTTGAAAGACCAAGCATTGCTGGCAGCCAAGAGATTGAACCGTTGCGCATTGCCAGCGCCCGTGCCGTTGAGAGTGATGTGGTTGCGCCGCAAAAGCCTAAGGTGCAAGTGCCTGTTATTCAAAAGCCCGTGGTGGCAAAGCCCGCTATCCCCGCGGTGGCTAAGGTAGAAAAACCTGCCTTTAAATTGACCGAACGGGCGAGCGCCCCCACCACAACAGCCCCCACCGCAACCAGTTACACCGTCGCCAAAGGCGATACCTTGTACAGCTTAGCCCGCACGCATAAGCTGAGTGTGAGCGAGCTTATGGCCGCCAATAACTTGAAAAGCCCTGCCGATTTAAAAGTAGGCAAAACCCTGCGCATTCCGCAAAAAGGCAGCGCGTTGCAGGTGCCAACAGCCATTGAAAAAGTAGCCGAGGTGGAGAAAAAAATGGCGGCTATTGAGCCCGCCGCAGGTTTCATTAAACCCACCGCTGCGCCAACCCCCACCTATAAAACCCACAATGTGGGCAAGGCCGAAACGCTGTACCGCATTGGTAAACAATACGGCGTTTCCCCGCTCGACATTATGGCCGCAAACGAGATTGATAAACCCGAAGCCCTGAAAACGGGCATGGTGTTGCGCATTCCCCTGAAAGGTGTGGAAATGCCCGTGGAAGCAGCCCCCGTGAAAAGCCTAGAAACCCCTGCCGCACCTGTGCAGGAGCCCGCCCCCGCCGCCAAAGTGGTGGAAAAAGCCGCCCCCAAAGTGGCCCAATTTAACCGCAGTTTAATGAACCAAAAAGGCATGGTCTGGCCCGCCCAAGGCAAAGTCATTTCCACCTTTGGCCAGCAAAGCGAAGGCATCGCTCACACGGGTATTGCTATTCGTCTGGCCGAAAATACGCCTGTCTATGCCGCTGAATCTGGCACCGTGATTTATGCTGACGATGGCCTGCGCAGCTACGGCAAAATGGTGATGCTGCGCCACGCAAACGGTATTGTCACCGCCTACGCCCATAATAACGATGTGAAAGTGCGCAAAAACCAACAGGTGAAAAAAGGCGAGCTGATTGCCCTCTCAGGCGCCACTGGTGGCGTGACCGAGCCCCAACTGCACTTTGAAGTGCGCCGCAACGCCCAAGCCGTCAACCCCTTGGCCATGCTGCCCAAGCGGTAGGTTTTTTTATTGTACACATAAGGTGTGTGTGATATTGAACGTGCGTTGCTGAGGCAACACCTGAATGTTTTCCTCTTAACCTTGGAGAAGTGTGATGGCATTGATATTGCCACAGGCCCCTGTTGAACTGTTTGCTGGCACATTGAACCATGCCGAACTGCTGGAAAATGTGCTGAACGGCACATGGCGGCATGTTGTTAATGGCTACGGAAAGCAGTTTATTGTTGGTGCCGATAATGGGCTGCGTATTTTTGCCCATTATAGCGAGAGTTGGATTGAGTTCCGCGATGGGCGGCGTATGACCCGCCTTGAAGGTGCAGATGAGCGCTTTGCCCGTGCCCTCATCCTCACCGCCAAACGCATGGCTGCCATGCAACAGGTTGAAGCGGCTCTGAAAAACTAGCCTTTGGCCGCCAACTGGCGGCCATTTTTGTAGACAATTGTTCGGAAACCCGCTATAGATTTGCCATGACACACACACCCATTCGCGTGCGCATTGCACCTTCGCCCACGGGCGAGCCCCACATTGGTTTGGCCTACACCGCACTGGTGAACGAGGCGCTGATTGCTCAAAACGGTGGCGGCCAGCTGATTTTGCGTATTGAAGACACCGACCAAACCCGTAGCACCCGCGCCAGCGAAACCAGCATTTATGAATGCATGAAGTGGTTGGGCTTTATGTTTGACGAAAGCCCCGAAGTAGGCGGCCCTTACGGCCCTTACCGCCAAACTGACCGCCGCGACATTTACCAAAAACATGCCGCGCAATTGGAAGATGCCGGCCACGCCTTCACCTGTTTTTGTACGCCCGAACGCTTAGATGTGATGCGCACTGTGCAACGCAAAATGGGCAAATCACCCAAGTATGATGGCCATTGTTTAAGCCTGAGTAAAGAAGAAGTGGCCACTCGCAAGGCCGCGAATGAACCCCATGTGCTGCGCATGAAAATCCCCACCGAAGGCACCTGCACCTTTACCGATGGCGTGTATGGCGAGATTAGTATTCCGTGGGCCGATGTGGACATGCAGGTGATTATGAAAGCCGACGGCCTGCCCACCTACCACTTGGCTGTGGTGGTCGATGACCATCTGATGAAAATCACCCACACTGTGCGGGGTGAGGAATGGATCAGCAGCACGCCCAAACACATCAAACTGTACGAGTATTTTGGCTGGGACATGCCCAAAATCATGCACTTGCCCGTGCTGCGTAACCCCGACCGTACCAAACTTTCCAAGCGCAAAAACCACACGTCTATCCGCTGGTTCCAAGCGCAAGGGTATATTCCTGAGGCGATGATCAACTTCCTTGGCCAATCCTTCGTGCGCACCGCAGAAGGGGAGGAGGAGCTGATGACCCGCGCCGAATTCCACAGCAAATTCACTCCCACGGTGGTGAGCAAAGCGGGGGCGGTGTTCGATTTGGGCAAGCTCGATTGGTTCAATGGCCGCTGGCTGCGCGAGAAGTTGGACGATGCGGCCTACCTTGCCCACATGCGCAACTGGGCCACGTTAAATGGCAAGCTGGACGCCGCGCTATTGCTGGCACGCAGCCGTATTGTGAAACTCTCTGAAGCCACCAATTTGGTTGCCCCTTTGTTTGCGGGCAGCTTCACCCCCACGTTGGCCGATTATGCCCACCTGAAAACCACCCCTGAAGAAACTGGCAAAATTTTAACAGCCGTGACCGAGTTGGTAGGCACTACCCCCACCTTCACCGCCCCCGCCATTTGGGAGGCCATTAAAGGCTTGGAAACCACGCTGGGCCTCAAAGCCCGTGTCATGACTGCGCCATTGTTCATCGCCATTGGCGGTAAAGCCCAAGGCCTGCCGCTGACCGAGAGCATGGAACTGCTTGGCCGCGCCATGTGCCAAGACCGCCTGCGCACCGCCCGTGATTTATTCGCCAAAGTGGTGGTGGAAGAAAAGCCTGAAACCGAAGAACACTAACGTGTTGCAGGTGGTGGTGCCAACGGCGGCTCATCGGCCTCGGCCATACTGCGCACAAAGTCCATCACGGCTTGTTTTTCAGTCAAATTGCGGCGTTGCTCCAGCATATCCAGCACGCGGGTGAGGGGTAGTTTGGCGTTTTCCATGCCATCGAATACATGAATACTGTCATCGCCTGCCAAAAAAACCTCCTCCAACACCGCCCGCGCGGCGGGGGAGAGGGGGCTAGCGCTTTCGGCCAATTTGCGCCGCACATCGGCCAGAGAGATGACGTTGTGATTGTTCATGGCCCAAGTATAGCCGAAAGAGGTTGAGTTGCGTGTGATTTCTATGTGTGGTATACGGAGTTTATCTCGTCCCGTTTCATTTGGAGTGTCTGATGAAAAAGACCAATGATCCTGAAGTCCTGCGCATTTTGGATACAATGGCGTCCGATGCGGTTGATATGTTTAATGCCAAACCTGTGCCGCCGCTCAAGCTATGGGGACTTTTTCCATGGCAAAGAGAAAATAAGGCAACCTTTACGTTGACTTACGATGGTGAGCCGTTGGTGATTGAGTATGCCACAACTGGTCATGCGACGCTTCTCAAAGCCTATCTGCTGGCCCACGGCTGGAAGCAAGTGGCCATTACCCAAACGGGTAACAAAGTCACCATTGTGGTGAAAAATTATCCATAACCTTTAGGAGCGCTGCTATGTTTATCTCTGCTCTTCAACTTCAGCAGATGCATCATGTGAGCGAAGATGTGTCGGCATTGTGCGTAGATACCAAGCTCCGTTTGGCGATTAGGGCTGAGCTGTTCGCCGCAATACAAGAAGGGCGGGCGTTGCGCCCTGTGCACATCACCTCTGCGGGTGATAAAAAAGCCCCAGCCAAAAGCTATGCAGGCTATGTGGGTAGTCCCTTAGCCAGCGTGTTATTGCACGACTTACGGCAGGCAGGGTATGCAAACCCCAGCCTCAGCCGAGGCCATGCCCAATATAGCGACCCTAATGAATACTTTGATATGGTGTTGGCTTGGGGGGTAAACTGAAGGCGGCTGAGGCCGCCTTTTTTAGGTTGCAATTTTCAATTTTGTATACTATATAGAGTATACTTTGGCGCAGGCCAAGGAAACACTGAACCTCTTGGAGAAAAACAATGGATATGCGTATTGCCTTTGGTGGCCTCATCGGCGCCATGCTGGCCTACGGCATCAACGCCACGGCCAAGTGGCTGTGGGTTGATTATACGGGGCTGATCGCCTTCATTGCCACCATGGTGGTGGCAGTGCTTCTCATACTCTGGGCAGCGTTGGTGGACGACTCGTTCGACATCAAACTTCAGAAAATGAAGGCAAATCTGGAAGGCCGGGAGTTGACCGTTACCTATCCCTTCCAGCTTAGTGCTGCGTTTGTTATTATGGCAGGTTGGTTGGTGTTTCGCCTTATCGGTTAAGTCAGCCCACCTCAGCCTTCCTCGCCCCCGCCCTTGTGGCGGGGGTTTGGCGTTGACAAGGAGTTGTTTTCGGTATACATGAGGTGTGCTTGGCATCTGCCACAGCAACATCTTAACGTCCTTTTGCACAGGAGATTTCTCCATGACCGAACAGACAACAAAGCCAACCTTCATCCCTGCTGCCGAACTGAAAGCTGCCATCGCTGGCCGCGAAGCTGCAGAACTTGTGCACTTCGACAATATCGTTCGTGCCGCAGTGGCCGAAAAAATGGCGGATGCGCTGGATGAGCGTAGGGCTCCTGAAGAATTCAGGGCGTATTTCAACAGTGAGAATATAGAATATGACCCACAAGTTGTTTACGAGCGCTATTGTGAATCGTCATTATTGAACGATTTGCAGGCCGAATTGGCAGCGCAGGGCTATATATTCCGCTTGCGGTCCATTCAACACGGTATTCTGTATACTGAATTCAGCTTCGCGACCCCTGATACCGACGAAGCTGCTGCCGCTTAAGCGCTTGCAGCTTTCTTCGCCCCTGCCTTTTTGGCGGGGGCTTTTTTTGTGGCTTTGGTAGCTGGTTTAGCGGCGGCTTTACTGGCGCCTTTTTTAGCCTTTTTGGCGGCAGCGGCCTTGGCTTTGCCTTCGGCGGCTTTATCCTTACGCGCCATAAAGCGGGCACGGAAGGCGGCGGTGACGGCGGCGGCTTCGGCGTTATCGTTCCAGTCGCAGCCTTCTTGCGGGCAGCGGTGCCATTCGCCAAACTTTTTGCTCACTTTGGTGACTGTTATCGGCCAATGGCAGCTGGGGCAGGGGTTGGCTTGCGGGGCGTCCCAGACTGAGTAATCGCACTTGGGCCAGCTTTGGCAGCTATAGAACGTGGTGCCACGGCGGCTGAGTTTTTTGAGAATATTAGCCGCTTTGCATTTGGGGCACTGAATGCCCGTGTCCTCGCCATTACCAGCACCGCCCGTGGGGTTGGTGTTTTCAATGTAGGTACAATCGGGGTAGCGGTTACAGCCTTTGAACTTTTTGCCGAAGCGGGAGAGACGCCACATGAGGTCGCCCTCATGGCAGGTGGGGCATTTTTCACCCGTGGCCTCGCTGGTCACGTCGCTTTTTTTCACGTTCTCAATTTTGTCGTCTACCACGGCCTTAAAT
>JBAQUW010000167.1:0-7622 GCA_049297755.1 Alphaproteobacteria bacterium | reverse complement strand
GTCTTACATAAGGCAAACCTGAGTAACATCTTAATCCCGTTTCTACGGACGCTCAGGCTTTCAAACCCTCAGAATTTTGGAGAATGACAATGCTCGATGGTAACACTGTCGTGAAGTCCACAGCTTTCTGCCCGGCAGCCATTTTGGCGGCCATCAACAACTTCCCCGGCTACGCCGATCCCGCCAGCATTGTTGCTGGGGGAGATGGTGCTGCCATGCAGGAATGGTTCAAGGGGCAGTTCGCTGCCATAAACCTGCAGCCCTACGATGGGCACCTGTGGGGTAAGGGCGGCGATGTCGCCGAGGTCAATGACTTTCTGCGCGAGAAGGATTTCCCTGACGTGCAGGTTTCTGGCCAAGGTACGGCTGCTGCCGGTGTCTTCAAGGTGGCAATCAACTTCGCCGAACCTGGAACGGAGTCGACGATGAAGATCGGCGACGAGTCCTATCAGGGCGCTAAGTTCGACAGCTTCGACTTGCGTCGTTTGCCCGATGGGCGGATGGTGCTGAAGCTGGCAGCAGCGCAGGCAGGCTGGAGCCTGTACCTGACGCCGCAGGCTGGAGTGTGTGACCACTACTATGTGGCGTGCATGGCCTTGTGGGCGTTTAAGGACGCGCAGGAAGTGGGCGACTACAAGTTTGTGGAAACCCCTGTCTGTAAGTTTCGCGACAGCGTGAACGTCGACTGGCTGGTCGGCATGACCATTGCTGGTCGCCGCGTCGACGAGGCGCTCAAGAAGGTGGTGTTCGAGTTCGACCACCTTGGTGCCAAAGGCGAGGCTGCGGTGGTGATTGTCACGCGCAGCTTTAGCCAACCTAAGGTGTTCCGCATCGACGGGCCGTACATTGCTTTCTTCCACAAGGATGGCATGACGGAACCCGCGTTTGCGGCGCACGTGGCGCCCGACGCGTGGATGAAAAAGTAAGCCGTCACTCTCTGCCGCCGCCCCCACAAGGGGCGGCGGTTTTTTTGTGGCGTGGGGGCGGGGTTTGGCCTACACTGGCCGCCATGCGTTCCACTTTTTTAGTTGCTTTACGCCAGCTGCGTGCCCTGTGGGCGCATGAGTTGCGCCAGTTGGCCACATCGCCCGCCACCACCATTTTTATCAGCTTCACGTGGGTGGCCATGGCCGTGTGTGCCTTTTATTTGGGCGGATTTTTTAGTGGTGGACAGGCCGATTTGGGGCGCTTTTTCGTGTTTCATCCGTGGATTTATTTGTTCTTTTTACCCGCCTTGGCCATGGGCGCTTGGGCCGAGGAATGGAAGCGTGGCACGGCCGAGCGCCTGCTGACCTTGCCCGTGCACCCTGCGGTGGTGACGTTGGCCAAATATGCAGCATTGCTGACGGTGTTGGCGGTGGTGTTGGTGGGTACGTTCCCCATGGTGGGCACGGTGCTGTGGTTGGGCAACCCTGCGTGGGGGCCGCTGGTAACGGGCTATGTGGGCAGCTTTTTGATGGGGGCGGCCATGCTGGCCGTGGCGTTGGCCGCCAGCCAGCTGAGCCGTGCGCAAGCGGGCGGTTTTGTGCTGGGCTTGCTGGCGCTGTTTGTGTTGTTGGCGGGCGGGTGGGGGTTGCTCACCAATTTGCTGCAAGGGTTGTTGCCCGCGCCAGTGGTGGAGGCGTTGATTCGGTTTAGCATTCCCGACCGTTTCCGCAACTTTGTGCTGGGCATGGTGGATGTGCGCGATGTGGTGTTTTTTCTGTCGTTCCCCGTGGTGTTTCTTATTTTAACCCATGTGCTGTTGCGCGTGCGGGTGGGTTGGCAGCGCACAGTGCCCTATTTTGTGGCGGCCTGCGTGGCTGTGGTGGGGCTGAATGCGGTGCTGATGCCCGTGCTGCTGCGCTTTGACGCCAGCCCCAACCAGCAATACAGTTTGCACCCCACCAGTGTGGAATTTATTCAAGGGCTGACGCGAGACATGACGGTGACGTTGTATAGCTCGGTCACCCACCCCCAAGTGCCCGCACCTACCAAGCACTATGCCCGCATGGTGGTGGACTTTTTGCGCGATGTGCGCGAGCTGAACCCTGCGCATGTGAACATTGTGCTGAAAAACCCTGCGGAAAACGCCGATGATGAAATTCAAGCCCTGAAGCACGGCATACCCGAACTGCCTTTGCCCAGCGGTGATGGCTATTACTTTGGCCTGACGTTTGAAAGCGGCGGCCAGCAATTGCGCGTGCCCGTGTTGCTGACGGAACGCGCGAATTATTTGGAATTTGATACCCTGAGCACAATGGCGGAACTGCTGCGCGAGAAGCAAAAAACCATTGGGATTGTGACCACGCAAAACTTCCACAACATGCCCAACGCGCCTAAATATTATACCGAGCTGAAAAACTTGTACAACGTGGTGTTATTTAAACCGGGATTTCCTGTGATTCCGCCAGAAATGGACGCGATTATTGTAACGCCTACGCCGTATTTTAGTCCTGAAACTTTGTACGCGCTCGACCAATATATGGTGCAAGGTGGTAAGGTGATGGTGATGCTGGACCCTTTCCCCCGCTATGCGCCTGAAGAAGCCCTGCGCCAGCCCGACCGCAATGCCGATGCCTGGGCGCAAGACCACCCCGCCGACTACCTGCGCCACTTGGGTGTGGAGTACGATTATGACGCGCTGGTGGGCGATATTTCCCGCGCCATGCCCACCCAATTGGGCGGGGCGGGGGTGGTGGGCTACCCCTTATGGTTGGGGCTGGGGGTGGAGCAAATTCACCAAGAAATTCCGTTCAACGCCATGATTGAAAATGTGTTTATGGCGGAAAGTGGGTACTTTACTGTAGGTAAACAGCCTGCGGGGGTAGGCGTGGAAAAAGTGCTGACCACGAGCCTTGCCGCCCAAACGGTGAGCCGCACCATGCTGGACCAACTGCCCGCCCAAGCCGTGGCCAGTGGTATGGTGGATGCCGCGCAGCGCCGCACCTTGGCGGTGTTGGCCACGGGCATGTTCGACAGCATGTTTGCGGGGGTGACCGATGCGGTGAATGCTTATTATGCCGACTACCAAGGCCAGCAAGCCCTGCCACCGTTGCCACCCTTTGTGGCCAAGGCGCAAAAACCAGGGGCGCTTATTGCCTTTGCTGATAGCGATTGGCTGGCGGCGGAAGTGGCGCTGAAAAGCGAACCCATGCAAGGCGAAATGCTGC
This sequence comes from Alphaproteobacteria bacterium, assembly GCA_049297755.1. Taxonomy (GTDB): domain Bacteria; phylum Pseudomonadota; class Alphaproteobacteria; order UBA2136; family JAPPOO01; genus JBAQUW01. The sequence continues at coordinate 4,470 of JBAQUW010000167.1, read as the reverse complement.
AAGTGCCCGCCAACGATAATATGAGCCTGTTTTTTAATGCCATTCAGTACCTGTTGGGCGACGATGCCTTGCTGCCCTTGCGCGGCAAAACCAGCGATAAACGGCCCTTTACCCGCGTGGAAAAACTGTTGGAAGCCAGCACCATGAAACACCAAAAGCTGGAACAACAATTGGTGGGGCAACTGTTTCAGGTGACCGAAAATATTCAAAAACTGCGCAACAGCGGGCGCGTGGCGGCAGAAGAACAAGCCCAAGTGCAAGCGGAATTGATTGGCTTTAGAAAGCAAGAGCTGAATATTAAAAAACAACTGCGCACTGTGCGCAACAACCTGCGGGGTGATGTGCTGCGCATGGAACGCCACTTGGCCTTGCTGAACATGTTGCTGGCGCCGGTGTTGCTCAGCCTTGCGGCCATGGTGTTTTTCTGGCGGCGGCGGGTGCGGGCGCGGGGGTAGGGGCTTGTCTTTTTCTAAAAAAATCCCATATCAGGTGTAATGAAAGGAAATGCGCATGAGTAAGCTTATCAACGTGACGGAAATTCAACAGTTTATTGAGGCTCTTAAAAACCAGCATGCCGCTGACCAAGCTCTGGGAACCATTCCTGCTGACGCGCTTTTTCAGGTGGCAGTGCGTTATACGGAAACAAAAGATGGTCAACCCACTGCGTTTATTGATGTGCTGCATCTTGTCACAGATGCCAAATCAGGCGGGCAGATTGTGCAGGAATATTTTGATAAAAATCCAGCAACGGGGGAAATAAGTGGGCCTTGCAGCGTTGCTTACCCTAATTTTAAGTTTGATGGCTGGAGCCCTGAACAGTTTATTCATGCGACGATTAACCACCCAAATCACCCGCATGTGACCAATGTGGAGATATCTTCAGCAGCCCAGCCTGAGCATAGCTTAGGTTTTGCGGTGAAAGACCAATCGCTCGAAATTTAGTGCGTGGTTTTACGCGCGGGGAATTTTTCGTCGAGAAAGCTGCAAATAAAGGGGTTGCCCGCGTCGGCATTCATGGGGCTGTACACCATGGCTTGCACGGGGTCTTGCACCTCAATGGCGTATTTATCGGCCAACAGTTGCGCCACTTGCTGGTAAAGCTCCACATGGGCACGCAGTTCGGGCGAGCAGGTTTCTGCCGTCATGTGCTCGGTAATGGTAATCCCCGCCAGTTGGCAGAACAATTCCATATCGGTTTGGAATTTATCCAGCAGGCGTTGGGCGGCTTCGGGCGTGTCGATAAACACATCGGCCATGGCCAAGTAATCTTCGCGGCGGCGCAGGGTGAGGGGGGTAATGCGGCCCATCACGTTATGCAGCCAGCCCATGCGGTAGGCTTCCGCCAATTTACGCAGGGTAGGAATATCAAGGTTCCAGCGCTCTACGGCGGCGCAATCCACATCGCAGCCAGCAGAAAGCTGCATGCAGCGGTCGGCCAAGGTTTGTTTTGAATTTTCGGGAGACTCGCGGTGTGGCATGGGCATACCCTTTCTGATAAAAAAAGTATGCGCGTTGCTTAGGCAAACAGCAAGAGGTTACTGTGCGGTGCAGCATGTTTAACAATACAGGCACATGGCCGATTGTCTGACGTTTCCGCAACAGCGCAGGCTATAGTGCCCGCACTTCTTTCACTTCATCGCAATGGTAGCGCAGCATGCTTTCCACACCTTCTTTCAACGTGTAGGTGCTGCTGGGGCAGCTGCCGCAGGCGCCGTGCATTTCCAAGTAAACAATACCATCTTTAAAGCCGCGAAAGACAATGTCGCCGCCGTGTTCGGCTACGCTGGGGCGCACTTTTTCATCGACCAACGCTTTGATTTTTTGGTTAATTTCGCTGCTGGTGTCCATGTCGTCCAGTAGCGGAATATCGGCTTTGGCCATGCTATTGAGCACGGGTTCGCCGCTATCAAAAAACGCTTCCAGCACGGGGGCTAGGCTGGCGTTCAGGGTGCTCCACTCCACGGCGCTCTCGCGTGAGAGGGTGATGAAATTATGGCCAATAAACACGCCTTTAACGCCCGTGACGGTGAACAAGCGCTTGGCCATGGGAGAGTTAACGGTGGCTTCGGCCACATCGGTAAAATTGGCACTGCCACCTGGCAATAAATTGCGGCCTGCGAATACATATTTTTTGCTATCGGGGTTAGGGGTGTCGTGCATTTTCACTTGAATGACAGGTTCTTCAGCCGCAGGCGTGGCGGTGTGGCTGTGTTCGCCGTGGTTGTGGGTGGGGTCGGTGCAGGTGCTCATGCGGCATACCTTAGCGCAGTGTGGGGATATTGCAAGGGTGGGGGTAAATTATTGTGCAGAGTTGTGCGGAGTGGATTGCGTGGCTGCCATACCCGCGCTATGATGCGCGCAATCAATAGAAAAGAAAGACGGTTTTTCAAATCCATGCGTTCTCTTGCCGCTTTGTTTATGGTCACGTTTGCCGCTTATGGCTTGGCCTTAAGTGTGGTGGCCACAGCTTTGCATGGGCTGAACGTGATGATGTTTGCCTTGGCCGTGGTGGCGGTGGCCGCCATAGGTGCGGTGGTGGCGGGGCAATTGTTAGGTAAGCATGTGGCGGAGATGCTGCAGGTGCTGAAAGCCATGGTGGAAAATGTGGAGAACAACCGCATTGTGGAAAACCCGCTGCCCAAACGACAAGACGAAATTGGCCAATTGGCGGCCGCCATTGGCAACATGAGCAACCGCGATAAAGCCAGCAAGCAGGCGAACGAAGACCCGCTGACGGGCTTGGCCAACCGCCGCTACATGACGCAAAAACTCGATGCCATTTACAAAGCGGGCCGCCCTGTGAGCTTGCTGTTTATTGACCTTGACGGCTTTAAACCCATTAACGACACCTACGGCCACGAAACGGGCGATGAAGCCCTGAAAGCCGTGGCCGCCCGCTTTGCCGCCTGTGTGCGCGAGAGCGACGTGCTGGCCCGCTTGGGTGGCGATGAATTTGTAATGCTTTACAATGGTTTGAATGACCGCGATGTGCTGACCGCCCGCTGCAAAAAAGTGCTGGAGCTGATTAACGAACCCATTTGGATTAACGACAAACGCCTGAAAATGGGGGCCAGTATTGGCGTAGCCATTGGGCCAGAAGATGGCAAGACGGCGGAAGATTTGCTGGCCGCCTCAGACGAAGCCATGTATGCTGCCAAGCAAGGTGGCAAAAACGCCTTTAAGTTTTATAGCTAAACCAAGGAGGACTGCACATGAAGCTGAGAAATACATCTGAAAAATGGGGCATGATTGGCCAAAGCTTGCACTGGTTGATTGCCATTCTCATTATCGCCCTGTGGCTGGTGGCCGAGGTGATGATGGGCATGTTGCCGCCCACCGACCCTGCCCTTGGCACCCCCAGCAATACGTTTTTAGATATGAGCAAATGGGAACTGTATGGCCTGCATAAAGAAGTAGGCGTGCTGGTGCTGTTGTTGGCTGTGGCGCGGGTGTTGTGGCGCTTTACCAGTATTACCCCCACCCATGGCGACAACATGAATATGCTGGAAAAACTGCTGGCCAATGGCGTGCACTTGGCCTTGTATGCGGTGATGTTTGCTATGCCGATTAGCGGTTACATCATGAGCATGGCGGGTGGCCATGGCATTCTGTTCTTTGGGTTTCCGTTGCCAGACCTGATTGGCGCGAACCCTGAGCTGGGCAAAACCGCGCGGTGGATTCACCATGAAGCGTTTGAACTGTTTTGGATGATTCTGGCCTTGCATGTGGCGGGTGCCTTCTATCACTACTATGTGAAAAAAGACGGTGTACTGCAGCGTATGTTGCCCACCCGCGATTAATAATAACCCCGCCAAAAAAGGAAAAACCCATGGCTCGTTCTCTGCTTTCTCTGCTTGCGTGTACGGCCATGGTGGTGGGGCTTACGGCCTGTGGGGGCGAGACCAGTACCACCCGCATTGGCACGGTGGCTGATTTGTACAACAACGGCTTAACGGCCATTGAAGGCGGCGAATATTTTGAGGCCATTACCAACTTTAATGAGTTGGAGCGCCAACACCCCTACAGCGGCTGGGCCACCCGTGCGCACATGATGAGCGCCTACGCCCAATATTTGAATGAAGATTTGGACGATGCCATTGCCAGCACCGAGCGATTTATTCGGCTGCACCCTGGCCACCAAGATTTGCCCTATATGTATTATTTGCGGGCCATGTCGTTCTACACCCGCATTAGCGATGTGAAGCGAGACCAAGGCTTTACCCGCCAAGCGTTGGAATCGTTTGAAGAAATTGAGCGCCGCTTCCCCACCACCACCTATGCGCGCGATGCCAAGTTTAAAGCCACCCTCTGCCGCGACCACTTGGCGGGCAAAGAGATGGACGTGGCCCGCTGGTACTTAGGGCAAAAACGCTATTTGGCGGCCATTAACCGCTTCCGCACGGTGGTGGATACCTATGAAACCAGCAGCCACACGCCTGAAGCCCTTTACCGCCTCACCGAAGCCTATAT
>JBAQUW010000166.1:0-2387 GCA_049297755.1 Alphaproteobacteria bacterium | reverse complement strand
GGCGGCATGGTGCAAAGCAATTCCATTGCCGATATTTTTCAAAATTCCTTCGGCATCAACCCCGTTATCACAGGCGTATTTATTGTGCTGGCCGTAGGCGTGGTATTGCTAGGTGGTGTCAGCCGTTTGGGCAGCACGGCCGATGCCTTGGTGCCCACCATGATTGTGCTGTACTGCGGCTATGGCTTGGTTATTTTGGTGCTCAACTACACGGCCATTCCTGCCTTGTTCAGCCTGATTTTTGAAAGCGCCTTCAGCGGACACGCCGCCGTAGGTGGCTTTGTGGGCAGCACCATGGCCAGCGCCATGCGCATGGGGTTTGCGCGCGGCATATTTAGTAATGAATCTGGGTTAGGGAGCGCCTCCATTGTGGCCGCCGCCGCCAAAACCAAACACCCAACCGAACAAGCGCTGATTAGCATGACGCAAACCTTCATCGACACCATTGTGGTGTGCACCATGACAGGCTTGGTGCTGTTGCTGAGCGGATTATGGAGCAACACAGGCGGCATGGCCGGCGCCAACCTGACAGGCCAAGCCTTTAGCCATGGCCTGATGGGTCTGACCGTGATGGGGCAAGATGTGGGCAAATTGGTGGTGGCCGTAGCCCTGTTCTTCTTTGTTTACACCACCATTATTGGTTGGGGGTATTATGGCTTGCAATGTGCCGAATATATTTTTGGTCCGCGCATTACGTTGCCGTATAAACTGTTTTTCCTGCTGTGCAATTTTATGGGCGCTTATTTATTGGCAGCGTCCGACAGCACCCCTGCGGCGGTGATGTTTGCATGGAGCGCGTCGGAAATTGGCACCGCCCTGCTCATCTTCCCCAACGCTGTGGCCTTGTTTTGGCTTAGCCCCAAAGTCAAAGCCCTCACCGCCGATTACTTTGCGGTGAAGCACGGCAAACAAAAAAAATACAGTCTCAAACCTTTTGCCAACGAGTAACTTAGGAAAATCTAACCCGCCAATGGCCGTAACACCGCTTGCGTGCGCAGAGGTTTAGCGGTGGTGCGCACAGCGCGGCCACCCAGCACATCTTTGCGAGCTTGGGCCACCAACACGCCAGCAAGGGGCGCACAACACAGACGCATTTTTTCCCACATCGGTGCGGTTTTCATCAGCCACGGCCACGCAAATGGCGGTACATAAAGCGCACCTTGCAGGTGCACCATGCGCAGGTTGGCGTCTTCCACCACACGGCGCAACTGGCCTTTGCTGTAGGGGTTTCCTAAGGCAAAAGGCGATGTCTCCCACCGCGCCCACCCACCCGTGCGGTGCGGCACCATGGCCAGCAAATGGCCGCCTGCTTTGAGCACACGGGCGCATTCCGCCACCATGGGTGCAGCCCCTTCGGCATATTCCAACGCATGCAGCACAACCACATGGTCAAACGTATGTTCCGCAAAAGGCAATTGCCGCTCCCACACCATCACACTTTGGCAGGGGCCGGCATCGGGCCACACCACCGCCCCCATGGCGGCAGGCTGGGCCCACACCACTTCAACGCCCTGTAATAAAGAACCCTCTGGCAACACATACGGCGCCGCAAACCCCACCACCAACACCCGTTGGCCATTTTTTGGGGCGCACAGGTTGGCCAACACCTCACGCACAATGCCCGCCACCATGCGCCCTTGCGGGGTGGCGTACCAATCGTAAAACGTGGCGATATCAGGGAACATGGTTAAACTATACTCAAAGACGCACCAATTGAATAACCTTTTAAATAGAACCTCGTTGGTAGGTATCGCAGAACCGATATCCCCCTCACTATCGGGGGTGAGGTGATGCGGGGATTTTTAAGGGGATGCGCCTGCTGAGGCGCCCCCTTAAATGCAAGGGCCATGCTTTGCTGGCCCGAAGCAGTCACATGCACTTTACATGTGACATCAAAATAGAAAAGGCGTCCCGAAGGACGCCAGTTAGAGAGCGGGAGGCTGCTCTCAGTGGGTAGATAGCCCGTTCGGCATGGGGTTGTAACCCAGCCGTTTATTACGAAAAGATCACCTCCTTCCCAGTCTCCACCCGCAGCGCGGGGCCAAGAGTTGCACTCTTGCGGATCATGGGACACCTCCTTCAGGTTGCAGTAGAGTCGAAGTTAGGGGGAACGCGCGAAAAGTTTTTGTCGTGCATTTTAGCCAAGGAACGAGTCAACTCGCGCCCTTGCTTCCATGCATTCTGCACCCGACGGCGCACTTCTTTTTTGAAGTTGCGCCGTCTCCATTTGTTAACAGGCTTGGATTCGGAGGGCGGACGATAATGTCTGACGACCATCGCTGGCTCCATTTCAGGGGGGTGAATATCCACCGTATTTGGCAGGAAAAACGTTTACGGTGGGGCGGGGCAGTGATGCTTTCTTTATACGCTAAAAAAAGCCGTGAAAC
>JBAQUW010000165.1:0-4741 GCA_049297755.1 Alphaproteobacteria bacterium | reverse complement strand
GTGTTCTATAGCCCCTTGGAACGGGCGCGAGAAAGCCAAGAGCTCATCACCCACGCCTGCATCATGGGCCATGTGCAGACCGATGTGGTGCAGGAAGACCCCCTGCTGTGCGAGCAAGACTTTGGCGCCTTGCGTGCCATGTCTCGTCATGAATTGATGGCCACATCACCCGAATACGCCGCCTACCGCAAGCTGACAGGCCGCGCCAGCAAGTACTATGTGGCCCCACCCAGTGGCGAAAGTGGTGTGGCGACGGAACGCGCAGCCGTGGTGTTTTTGCAAGAGTTGCGCGAGATGCTGACCCAAGCCGCCCTGCGCCACCAAACCCCTGCCGCCATTCTTCTGGTGGGGCACTCGGTCTCCAACCGCCTGCTGGCCAAGCGGGTGTTGGGGCAGACGGTGGCATGGTATATGGCACAACCTTCACCCCCGCATGGTGGCGTATGGTTGCTGGAAAAAGGCTTTAACCAAGGCCTCATCTACACCCCCCGCCAGCACCGCAGCTATACCACTGGCACTGGGCACGATGCCTAGCAAAAGCCCCTACGGGGGCTTTTGTATTGGCGGGTATTTTCTGCTATTCTTAATTTATGCGTATGTTTTATGTTGTTGTATTGGCCTTATTCGCCAGCCCCACCGCCCAAGCGTGGCAGTTCACCCCGCGTGTGGAAACCCTCGCCAGTGGCCGCGCCGTCACCCTTGCCCAAGGCGGTACCGTGTGCCCTGAAAGCCCTGCCGATACCTTCACCCGCCAACGTATGCTCAACGTGGCCGTGGCCGCTTGGGCGCGGTTTGGCTACCCGGTGTGGGATTTATCAACCCCCCGCACCCGCACCGTACCGCTGGGGCAGGGGATTGAAATTCTTCCAGCCGCCCTCAACCCCAAACAAACGGGCACCCTCAGCCGCCTGCTGCAAACAGGCATAAAGGAAGATGAAAAAGAGCTCGATATCCACATTGGCAGCATGTGGGCCACAACGCCCGATGCCGCCTATGTGCTGAATAAACAAAACCAAATTTGGGGCATCAACACCAGCGCCGGCTGGGCCGATGCATGGAGTGCCGCCTTCACCAGCTGGGTGATGTGCGAAGCGGGCGTGAAAAAATCCGACTTTCCCCGCAGCAGCTGGCACTGGGAATATGTGGACCATGCCTTAGCCAGCAAAGGTTATATCTATCGGGCGGAAGACATCACCAGCGCCACCCTCCCCGCCGCAGGAGACCTGATTTGTGCCGACCGCGCCCACGATAATATCTATACCCAACTGAGCGATAGAAAGCAGGGCACAGGCCGCGCCCTCCACTGCGATATTGTGGTGAAAACCGATACGCGTAACAAAAAGCTCTACGCCATTGGCGGCAATGTGCTCGATAGCGTGACCATGACCGTGGTGGGGCTTGAGCGCGTCGGCAAAGGTAAATCTGCCCAGTGGCGCCTTGAGCGCACCACCCAACGCCCATGGTTTGCCGTGCTGCGCCTTGGTGCTGGCGGCCAAAACGCCAGCTTAGACAAAGCGATGAAAGAAGTTAAGCGCTAACCCACCCCGCCAATTCATCACGAATCATCTGCTCCAACATATGCACGCCCGTCGGTGTCGCATTCAGGCAGGGAATATGCGCGTAATTCTGCCCGCCCGCTGCCATAAAACTGTCGCGGCCTTGCATGGCAATTTCTTCCAAGGTTTCTAAGCAATCGGCCGCAAAACCGGGGGTGGTGACTGCCACGTTGGTGATGCCATTTTTGGCCAATGTCACCAAGGTTTCATCGGTGTAAGGCTGCAACCACGCCTCAGGCCCAAAGCGCGATTGGTAACTGAGCACCAGCACAGGTTTACTGCTTTTAGGTATCGGCTGTTTGGTATGGTCGGCCACAAAAAACCAACCCAAACTTTCGGCCAGCAACCGCGCGGTTTTGTGGCAATGGCAGTAATACACATCGCCATTTTGCACATAGCGCTGGGGCATGCCATGGAAACTCGCCACCACCACCTGCGGCTCCCAGCCCAATTTGGCCACATGGGCGGCGGTGCTGGCGGCCAGGGCACTAATATGGTGCGGGTTATCGTAATACGGGCGGGCAATCCGCACAGGCCGTACCCAGCGGGTATGTTGCAGGCTCTCAAACACTTTATCGCACACCGTGCCCGTGGTGGCGGCGCTATATTGCGGATACATCGGCACAATTAACACTTGGCGGCAGCCTGCCGCATAAAGCCCTTCTAACTTACTGGCAATGCTGGGGTTGCCGTAGCGCATGGCAAAATCCACCAGCACATCTTTGCCAAACTTACCCTGCAGCCCTTCCGCCTGCTGGCGGGTAATGGCCAGTAACGGGCCTTCATTGGTATCCGTACGCCACACGCTTTTATACGCATGGGCAATTTTAAAGGGGCGAATGGTCAAAATAATCCCATGCAAAATCGGCAACCATTTCCAACGCGGCAGCTCAATCACGCGTGGGTCGCTGAGAAACTCCGCCAAATAGCGCCGCAGTTGAAAATACCCCGTGCCGTCAGGCGTCCCCAAATTCACCAACAACACACCTGTTTTGGCGGGCAATACGGGCACATGGCCTTTGGGAATGGGGCTAAACAGGCTGGCAGGTTTGTTCATGCCGCCACCATGGCATAAGTAGCGTATTTTGTCATGCCCCCTTGTTAAATCGCATTTTCGTCCCATGTTAAAGGTAACGAAAGGGAAATTGCCATGAATCTGCGCCATACCATCCGCCACTTTGCCCGCAACGTTTGCCCCAACTTTGCCCTGCAATGCATGGGCAAAGGTGTACAACAGCAAGCCCTTGCTGTGGCACAACAGCGGTTTGCCCAACAGGCAGATAACGCCCAAGTTTATGTGGCTCACCATGCAGCTGTTATTAACGAGCTTACTGAACTAGACGCCAACCTTTCCCACCCTGTATATAATCTTACCTTCGCTAAGTTTGCCGAATACAGCAATGCTGCCGCTTTTGCTCGTGCCCAACAGGCCATTGCCCAACGCCAAATTACTCAAGGCGCAGGGGGCGATGTTGCCGCTGCCCAAGCACAGGAAGACCGTGCCGTGATGCAATATCTGTTCTTGGTCACGCCTGATATGAAGTCAAACCCAGAAATTGCCGCCCAAGCAGAAGCCTCCCTCTGCCGCCAAACCGCCCAAGCTGTGCTCGATGCCGCCTTCGATATCCGCGATGGCCATGTTGTCGCCGTGCGGGCTGATGAGATGGCAATGGCTTAATGATGAAATTCTGACCGTTCGAATTGACCTCTGCGCGTCATACCAAACGCAGTTTTCCCCGACTTGATCGGGGATCTCGCTTGAGCCTTCTCTAGCGCCTGAGTGGGCACAACCAAGACCCCCGCTCAAGTACGGCGGGGGAAACCGCATAAGGTTAAGCGCCAACGCCTCAATAAAACGCAGTCATTGCGAGCGCAGCGCGGCAATCTAACCAGCATCATGATGCCGCTTTGCTCAGATTGCTTCGGTAAACCTCGCAATGACTGCGTTTTGGTTTGCAGGCTTCTACCACTTTCCCCTTGCCCACACCCCATTCCCATGCCATAACCCGCCCATGCTCACCATTGAAAATATTACCTATCGGGTTGCGGGTCGTCTCATTTTGGAAGACGCCTCTGCCAGCGTGCAAAACAACTGGAAAGTGGGCGTGGTTGGCCCCAATGGTGCGGGCAAATCCACCCTCTTCAAAATTATTATGGGCACGCTGGCGGCCGATGGTGGCAAGGTGCACCTGTCTGACAAACTCAACATTGGTTGGGTAAAACAAGACATGCCCGATGAAAGCATGACGTTGCTAGACGTGGTGCTGGCGGCCGATGCCGAGCGCACCCGCCTGCTGAAACAAAGCGAAACCGAGCAAGACGCCTACAAACTGGGCGAAGTGTACGAGCGCCTGATCGAAATTGACGCCTACGCCGCCCCCGCCCGCGCCAGTACCATTTTGGCGGGTTTGGGCTTTAAGGAGGAACAGTTGGGGCTGCCGATGTCGGACTTCAGCGGCGGTTGGCGTATGCGTGTGGCCTTGGCCGCCGTGCTGTTCCAAGCGCCCGATGTGCTGCTGCTGGACGAGCCCACCAACCACTTGGATTTGGAAGCCATTATGTGGTTGGAAAACTACTTGGCCAACTACCCCAAAACGCTGCTCATCATCAGCCACGACCGCGAGATTTTGAACAAGTGTATCGATCACGTGATTCATGTAGAAAACCGTAAGCTGACGGCCTATACGGGCAACTACGACACCTTTGAAAAAGAGCGTGCCGAGCGCCTGATGAGCCAACAAAAACTGCACGAAAAGCAAATGGCGCAACGTGCCCACATGCAATCGTTTGTCGATCGCTTTAAGGCCAAAGCCAGCAAAGCCCGCCAAGCCCAAAGCCGCATGAAAGCCTTGGAAAAGATGAGCATTGTGGACGCCGTCATGGCCGACCGTACCATCAAATTCCACTTCCCCCAACCCGACAATTTGGCCCCGCCCGTGATTAGCATTGACCACGCCGCCATTGGTTATGCGGCCAACAAACCCATTCTGCGCGATGTGCATGAACGGATTGATATGGACGACCGTATTGCATTGCTGGGCGCCAACGGGAACGGTAAGTCTACCTTCATGAAACTGCTGGCAGCTAAGTTATTGCCGTTAAAAGGAGAAATCTACCGCAACCCCAAACTGCGCATTGGTTATTTTAGCCAGCACCAGGAGGAAGAGCTGGACCTCTCCGACACC
>JBAQUW010000164.1:0-2284 GCA_049297755.1 Alphaproteobacteria bacterium | reverse complement strand
ATCCATATGTTCTCCCTGTTCTTGCCTTATTATGGGGGAGAGAAAAAATTAGCCTGACACTTACCTGACACGGCGCGCGCTGCTGCTGCCAATGCCGAGTGCTTCGCGGTATTTGGCCACGGTGCGGCGGGCAATGTCGATGCCTTCTTTTTTAAGGAGCGCCATAATGCTGTCGTCAGAGATGGGTTTGCGGGCGTCTTCCGCTTCAATCAGGCGTTTGATCATGGCTTTGACACTCATGGCCGCCACTTCCGTATTGCCGCCCGTGGTGCCAATGGCGGCCGAGAAAAAGTGCTTCAATTCAAAGGTGCCCAAGGGCGTTTGCATAAATTTGCCGGTGGTGACACGGCTGACGGTGCTCTCGTGCACGCCCACCACATCAGCCACTTGTTTCAGGGTCAGGGGCTTGAGGCTTTCGGCGCCATAGGTGAAAAAATCGGCTTGTTCGGTCACAATCACGCGGGCGACTTTGAGAATGGTGCGGGCGCGTTGCTCCAAACTTTTCACCAACCAGTTGGCGCGGTTCACGCGGTCGGTCATGTAACTTTTGGCGGTTTTGTCCATTTTGGTGCGGTCGTGCGCATGGCGGTTGAGCAGCACTTTGGGCAGGGCTTCGGCGCTTAAATCAGCCTGCAGCACACCTTCTACATGGTGCACCACAATATCGGGCACCACGGCGTCCACTTGCCCACGGCCAAATTGCAAGCCGGGTTTGGGGTTGCAGGTGGTCATGTCGGCAATGGTATCGCGAATGGTTTGTTCGTCTACTTTGGCCAATTTGGCGAGGGTTTTGTAGTCGCGTTTGGCCACCAATTCCAATTTATCCAATACCACCATGGCGGCATCGGTCAGGTTATCGGCGGCGTGCATTTGCAGCTTTAAGCATTCTGCCAAATCACGGGCGCCGACACCTGCGGGGTCGAAAGTTTGAATCACGCTGAGAATATCGTCCACCCGTTCTTCGGTCACGCGCAGTTTTTGCGCAATATCAAACACATCCATGCGCAAATAGCCGCTGTCATCAATAGCATCAATGAGAAACTGGCCCAAAAAGAGGTCAGCGGGTTTTTTCACGGCCAAGCGCAGTTGGTCGCGCAGGTGGTCGTGCAGGCTTACTTCCGCATGGGCGGTGCGTTCCCAGCTGTTTTCGTCATCGTCATCAAACTTGCTGCCATGGCCGCCTACGGGGGCGTTGGTGTCGTAGGTTTTATCCCAGTCGTTATCGAGGGGGGTGTCGAGCGGCGATTCTGCCGTGCGGCTATTCATCGCCTCGGTCACATCGCGCTCGCTGTCGTGCGCGGCTTCTGCGCTTTCGGCCAAATCGCTCACGGTTTCTAGGGTATTGTTGGTATCGTCTTCGCTTTGTAAAAAGGGGTTTTCCATCACTTCGTTTTGCACAAAGGCATGCAAATCCATCATAGGCATGGTGAGCAGGGCAATGGCTTGGCGCAAGTCTTGCGTCATTACCGGCCCTTGAGATTGTTTTTGGGTGAGAGAAATTTTTGGACTATGCGTATTCATGCAATTACTATACCACTTTCTATTTTCCTGTGTCCTTATAAAACCATACACAAGTGGCAACTGACAGGAGAGGGGTGTGGCAAAGATGTTTTTACAGTGTAGGGCACGGCCAGCCCTTGCGCAAGGGGGGTAGGAATCCAATATCAATTTTGCGCAGTATCAGCGCTTTTTACGCTACTCCGTGCGGGAGTAGCGAAACCAAAGGAGTGTAAAATGAGCACTTTGCGTACTATGCTCATCGTCTTCTTTGCCGCCCTTGTGGGCGGCTGCGGCCTCAACATCACCAATCCTGCTCAGGTGCGGTTGGTGAGTCTCACGGCCTATGCGCAAGAGATTGCGCACGAGGAGTCCCCGCTGGAAGCGGTGGACGCCCCCGCCCCTGGCTTCATGGCCTTGGGCGCTGGCAAAAGAGACCTCAGCAGCGACTCCTGGCTGGTAGAGGAAGCCCGCTCGATCGCTATCGCTGCGTGCGGCAGCGATAAGGGCATCGTCCTCGGCACCCAGTGCCGGCAGGAGAGCAAGTTCCGCTACAGCTTTCACAAGAGCTGTATGGCGCGGGACTTCAGTGTTCCGGGCTGCAGCTCCCACAAGCTGCTGCAGGAAGCCCGTGCCCGTGCCAAGGCCCGTGGCTACGGCGGTGTGGGGTATTATGGCAGCAATGCCATGATCCACATCGACGTGGGGGCGTATTGCTACTGGGTACGCGACTCTGGTGGCTACAACACGCAGGAGTGCGACGCCGCCCGCAACGCCCGTGCCGCAC
>JBAQUW010000163.1:0-6201 GCA_049297755.1 Alphaproteobacteria bacterium | reverse complement strand
GCACTAGGGTTGTGGTTTTGACTTCTTGTTTACCCGCTTTCCATGGGTTATACACCACATGGAGCTGGTTGGTTTTTTCATCGCGCCACAGCAACGGCATGCATGAGCCTGCTTCTGGCAATCTGCTATCAAGGCCATTGTTCAGGTCTACGCCAAAAAAGGTATAGGTCATGGTGGTTCTCCTAAGTGAGGATTTTCCCTTTATAATGTATACCCAACACGCGCACAAGCTGAATCATCACACCAACAGTGCCTTTTTGGCACACTTTGGGTGGTTTTTATATGGAGGTGCTTGACAACCCCCTGAGCTCTCCGCAACACTACAAAAAATAAGCAGAAAGCGCGCATCATGACCCAACCCACCCCCCTTCTCCCTTGGCAAGCCAGTGCCACGTTGTGGCGCCAAGTGTTAGATGACAGCGTGCAAAATTGGCACATGTTCATGGACGGCCTGATGACCGCCAGCCGCCAACGCCAACATGCCATGATGACCGTGGCTGAACAGGCTTACATGTGCGCCCAAAGCTTACCCAGCTGCACCACCCCTGCGGCGTGGTGGAAGTCCACCAATGCCTGCTGGCAAAGCTCGCAACAGGCCACCCAGCAAGCCACCCAGAATATCCAACAGATTTACGGCAACACCGCCCGCATGTTGTGTGCCAACAACCAGCGCACGGTGCAAAGTGCCCGCACCTTGCTTGCCCAGCATACCCAAACCATGCAGACCATGGCCAACCAGCAGCTGCAACAGCAACACGCCTGCGCCCCTGCCAGCACGTTGCAGCAAGCCAAAGGGTATGCGCAAAAACAAGCGCAAGCCAACCAACAGGCTCAACCTGCCAGCCAGCCTGCGCCACAACAAGCCGCAGCCCCGCAACTGAAAGTGGTGAAAAACCAACCTGAATTGCCCCTCCCCACCAGTGCTGGCTACATGCCCAAGGAGCCCAACCCCATGGCCAATGTGGTGGCGCTGAATGCCCCACAAGCCGCCACGGTGGCAGTGGTAACCAACACCACCGAGCCGACCCAAACGGTGAGCCGCACGGCATCTAAATCATCCACCGCTGCCAGCAGCATGGCCCGCCGCAGCGTGGCCAGTGGCCGCCGTGCGAGTGGCCGTGCCCCACGGTAGGGTGAAGTTAGCTTAAGCCTTCCCGTTCAAGTGTTGGGTTTGCTGTGTCTGTTGTCAGGTCTGCTATGGCATGTTCAAGTTTATTTACCAGCTCCAATACTTGCGAAGGTGTCGTGGCAAAGCTACAATTAAGCTGCTTTTGGTGTTAATTTGGGTCTAACATGCTCAACCCAACTGCGTGCAGAATCAGACACATTTAATCTATCCCCTTCAGCTGCCCATCGCATAGGGTATACAGAATTAGCCAGTTTAATAACAAAACTATCCCCCTCATCTTCACGCGTAGACTGAACTTTATCTAAAGCAAGAGACGCCGCTTCACAAGGAAAAGACTTATTTGTAGCTAATGAAACAGAATCAATTCCATGCAAAGATACAATTTTAAAATCTAGCGATTCTCTAATCAATTGTTCTAAAATCTTTGCTCTGGGCCCTTCAAAAGAAGCTTCCCAATC
The DNA here is from genome assembly GCA_049297755.1 of Alphaproteobacteria bacterium. GTDB lineage: Bacteria > Pseudomonadota > Alphaproteobacteria > UBA2136 > JAPPOO01 > JBAQUW01. The sequence continues at coordinate 4,614 of JBAQUW010000163.1, read as the reverse complement.
TACCTCTGTAAAAGGTTTATAATCTTTACTATCAATGGCATATTTCCAATCTGTCAAAAATATAAGAGCTTCTAACATACGCAAAGACACGCGATGATCATCATCTTTTTGTAAAAAATACTTTGCTGCATCAAGGGCTTTGGAGATTTTTTTCATTTTTGATTTTCCCATTTTACTACCTGAGCTTCTTGGAGTAATTGTCGCTCAACAGCGCGGTCGGCATCAAGGGCTTTTTTTAAATCTTGTATCATTTTTCTATCAAATTTTGCTTTCACTCTCTTTCCTTCTTCGCCTTTAAATTGCCCTCTTTTCTCACTTTCTATGGCCAAAACCATACGTTCATCATAGCCAGACCTACCACCAACACAAATAGCCATAATAGAACCAGCCTTCATAGAAATTTTTTCTGCTTTTTCTCGTGGTATGTTCCATTTTTGTCCCACATACAGTATCCAATCTTCAGGATTTTCTGGTAACTCAGTATCAACTACCCATTCATCTACACCTTCATGAAAGGCTGAACCTATACAACCATAAGGTTTTGCTCGATCCCCATTTAAGTATAGACTATATTGTTCTTTCTCTAATTTGGAACTTGCTGCACGAGAGCTGTATCGACCTAAAGGTCTACAAAAACCGTTAAGTCCTCGGCTATACACAACATAGGCAGTTACACGTTCATCTGGCGATAGCACCAAACCATCAAACACGTCTTTCAAAACAAACGCAGCGACAAAATCTCTATATTTTTTTGTTAAGTGAATAACTTCGGCTTTCAGAGTTAAAATTTGTTCAGTTTCAACTTGTAATTCAGCATTTTTTTTCTCTAGATTTATGTTTGTATTTTTTAGAGATAAACTCTCACTATCAAGAGTATTTTTTACACCAACTAAAATACTAGTTAAAATTAAACCAGCGACAATACCAGGCCAATAGTTAGAATTTGATATAGATGAATTCAGAATATTCCCAAACCACGCGATAAAAATAACGTCAAGTATAGATAAAAGTGTATAAATCCATTTAACTGTATAAACAAGCGTACATAGAGCCTGCCATAGCTCGTTAAATTTTTGAAGAACATCTTGAACTACCGAAAGTTTATTTCTATTCACGAATGCGTCACCTAATTTGACCAAGCCTACCAAATCTCATATCAAATCAATAATAAAAACCACCCTTACGGGTGGTTTTTATGCACGATCAGCAAGCATTACTTGATGATTTTGGCTACCACGCCAGCGCCTACGGTACGGCCACCTTCGCGGATAGCGAAGCGCAAGCCTTGGTCCATCGCGATGGGGTTGATCAACTCAACTTCCATCTCAATGTTGTCACCAGGCATCACCATTTCTACGCCATCGGGCAGTTTGATGGAGCCGGTGATGTCAGTTGTACGGAAGTAGAACTGAGGACGGTAACCGCTGAAGAATGGCGTGTGACGGCCGCCTTCATCTTTACCCAGCACGTAGCACTCGGCTTTGAAGTGGGTGTGAGGGGTGATAGAGCCGGGCTTGGCCAACACTTGGCCGCGCTCAACGTCTTCACGCTTGGTACCACGGAGCAATACGCCCACGTTGTCGCCAGCTTGACCTTCATCCAACAACTTGCGGAACATTTCCACGCCCGTGCAAGCGGTTTTTTGGGTGGGGCGAATACCAATGATTTCAATCTCTTCGCCAACTTTCACCATACCTTTTTCAATACGGCCAGTCACCACGGTACCACGACCAGAGATGGTGAACACGTCTTCGATTGGCATAATGAAGGGTTTGTCAACTTCGCGCTGCGCTTGTGGGATAGAAGCGTCCACAGCAGCCATCAGTTTCATAATGGCTTCTTCGCCCAAGGGGCCAGTGTCGCCTTGCAGGGCTTTCAGGGCTGAACCGCGCACGATAGGAATTTTGTCGCCAGGGAAGCCGTATTTGCTGAGCAAATCGCGGATTTCCATTTCAACCAGTTCCAACAACTCGGCGTCGTCAACCATGTCGCACTTGTTCATGAACACCACCAGAGCGGGCACGCCCACCTGACGGGCCAGCAAAATGTGCTCGCGGGTTTGGGGCATAGGGCCGTCGGCAGCAGATACTACCAAGATAGCGCCGTCCATTTGGGCAGCACCCGTAATCATGTTTTTCACGTAGTCAGCGTGGCCGGGGCAGTCAACGTGCGCGTAGTGGCGGTTGGCTGTTTCATATTCCACGTGGGCGGTGTTAATGGTAATACCGCGGGCTTTTTCTTCAGGGGCCGCGTCAATTTGGTCGTAAGCACGGGCTTCGGCACCACCGTGCTTGGCCAATACCGTGGTAATGGCAGCGGTCAGCGTGGTTTTACCATGGTCAACGTGACCAATGGTGCCGATGTTACAGTGCGGTTTATTCCGCGTAAACTTTACTTTTTCAGCCATGGATTTATCCTTTTTTACTATCGTTTAACATATTGTACCGACCATGGTGAACCTCTCGGACGGCGTGCTGGTTTTAGCATATTCCCAGCCCTATGCAAGTGTTTTTTGCAAAAACTTCATTTACAGATTGACAACGCCATCTTTAAAGTATACGAAAAACGTGTCCTTGTGGACAATCTTCACTTTTTCGCGCCCTTCCCTTTGGGGAATCAGGCAGAAAAACTTGCAACTGCAACCTTATGGAGAGCTTCATGCTCCACAACCCAACCGACGCGTCTGCCCCCGTGCCGACCTTTCCCAACTTGCGTATGGAAGTGATGAGAATCACCCCTGCGCTGGCACAGGAATGGCTGGACAAGTACAATACCAAAAACCGCCCTGTCTCTCAAAGAAAGGTGGCTGGTTATACACACATCATGCGTGCCAAAAAGTGGGGCACCCATGGCAAAGCCATTGGGTTTGCGCCCAACGGCCGCTTGCTCAATGGTCAGCACCGCCTGAAAGCGGTTGTGGCCTCTGGCGTCACCATCACCAATTTGGTGATATGGGGCATTGCTGAAGAAGCCTTTGCCACCATGGACAGCGGCCAGCGCCGCAACGCCAACCATGTGTTGGCGCGTATGGGGTGCCCTTTGGCAACGCGCACGACCTCGGCCATCCGTTTGCTGAATACCTACAGCAAGCTGGTTGAGAACCCAGCGTTGAGAAACCCCAACGACGTGACCATTGACGATATCCGCAGCTTTTACCTTGCCAACAAGGAAATTGATGCAGATGTAAAGCTGGCCCATGTGCTGGAGTTGGACAAGTTGGTGGTGCCCAGCGTGGGCATTGCCCTCTGCACGCTGATACGGCAGGCAGGCTATGACGATATGAAAGATCGTCAGCGCTTTTTCCGTATCCTGATGGGAAAAGTTGAACTGCGCGTACGGCGTGACAAGGCCATCGAGCTGCTGCAAAGGCGTTGGCAGGCCGAAGGACGGCGCACCAAGCACACCGCGGATGTCCCAGCGACAACACTGCTGGTGTACGGCATCCGTGCCTTTAATGCGTGGGCGCGGGCCGATAGCATTTCTGCGCTCTATGGGCCAGATTTGGCTGTTGGCCGTTCCTTCCCCACCATCGACTTGGCATAAGGAGACTTGCCATGACTCAAACTGTAAAAGTATCGTTGCCCAAGGGGATTGAGCTGACCCAGCTCACCCCCGAGCTTGCTGCGGAATGGCTGCAAAAATACTGCCTGCCTGATGCGCTTCACCCTGTGGCGCCCAGAAATATTCGCGAGTTGGCGCGTGCCATGAGCGAAGGGCGCTGGTTGGTGAATGGCGATACCATCGACTTCAACCCGCAGGGGAAGATTGTTGGTGGCAAGCAGCGCATCAAAGCTGTTATTCAAAGCGGCGTCACCATTCCTGTCATTCTCCGCCGCAATGTGGATGATGATGCGTATGCCGATACGGATGATACCTTCAACCGCAACGCCGCCCATATTTTGGCGGCCGAGGGGGTGAAAAATTCCGCCCAAGTGGCAGCCACTATCCGTGCGCTTATCAACTACCGTAGCCATGTGGCTACGGGGCAGAACGACCTTGCCACTGTTGACCGTGTGCGCAACTTTTGGCAGGAAACCCCTGCCATTGTTGAGCATGTGGGGGCGTGCGTGAGCTTCTACCGTAAGGCCGAGCTGTTCTTTCCTGGCAGCGGCCTTGCGGCCTTGTACCACTGGGCAAAGGAAAATGGCCATGCTGCGGCGGCGATCGATTATTTCTTCGACAAGCTTTGCCACGGCGATGAATTGCCCAAGCGCAACCCCATTTACCAAGTGCGCGAGCATGCGGCAATGGTGAAGGCGCGCGGGCGTTCACCCTCTACCCTGCTGCGCATGGTGTGGCTGGTGCGGGCGTTTAACGCGCATGCAGAAGACCGCCCCCTGCGCAACATTTTTGGCCCTGGCAAGGGAAAAACCAAAGATGGCGTAGAAACTCTCACCTACCCCGACTTGGTTAAAGCCTAGTCGATACGCCTATGAAACAGCCGCCCACCCCTTAAGGGAGGGCGGCTGTTTTTTTGTGTGCACACTTACATATGGCTGGTAATCGCCTCGCCAAATTCCGAGCACTTCACTTCTTTGGCATCATCCATCAAGCGCGCAAAGTCATAAGTCACGGTTTTGGCGGTGATGGCGGCTTCGAGGCCTTTCATTACCA
>JBAQUW010000162.1:0-2675 GCA_049297755.1 Alphaproteobacteria bacterium | reverse complement strand
ATTTTGGTCACCACTGCGGCGTGCGCGGCAGCACTAAAGCCAAGGCCGCCATGCTTTTTGGGAATGACCATGCCAAAAAAGCCGTTGTCTTTAATAAATTTCCACACTTTGGGGGGTAAGTCGCGGTCTTGGGCAATTTTATAATCGTCCAACATGGCGCACAAGGTGGTGGTGGAGCCATCTAAAAACGCTTGCTCGCTTTTGCTGAGGGGCTGCACTTTAAAATTCAGCAGTTTCTGCCAATCGGGTTTGCCGCTGAACAAATCGCCATCCCACCACACGGTGCCGGCATCCAGCGCAATTTTTTCAGTTTCGCCAATGGTGGGCAAGGTGCCTTTGGCAATCTTCATGGCAAAGCCACTGACTAAATTGCGGCGCAGCAAGGGGATACCAAACACCAGCACCGCCAGCACATACAGGCCAAATAAGGCAAAGAAAATCACTTCTTGCCCCATCACCCCGTGGTGCAGCCAAGCGGTAAAAATAATAATGCCCGCAAACACCCACGCGGCAAACGCTTGGCCGTGGTAAGCCAACATACAACCAAGCAGGGCAGCCAACAAAATAGGGGTGAGCATGACAAAATATTCCTTCTTTTGCCCCAGCATACCCCAAAATGCACAAAAGGCCTTGCGGCCTTTTGCTTTTAACGTGGGGTGCGTTACTCAGTTACATCACCACGGTTGGTAGCTTTGGCTGGGGCTTTATCAATCCCGCAAGCCCTTGGCTGACAAAAAACTGACGGGGGTAGTATAAACGCAGTCATGGCGAGCGCAGCGCGGCAATCTGACCAGCTAAATCATGCCGACCTTGCTCAGATTGCTTCGCTCAAGCTCGCAATGACTGCGTTTTGCTTAGTTGCGCAAAGGCTTCCCCTTAGCCAACATATACCGCACGCGGGCACGGGTTTGTTTGGTTTTGCACAGGTTAACGAAGTGCTCGCGCTCCAGCTCCAGCAGGCGTTGTTCGGTCACTTGTTGGGTAAGGTCGGTCTCGCCACCGGTCAGCACACGGCCAAGTTCGGCCGAGATGGTGACATCGTGCGGGGTGGCAATGCCTTTTTTGGCAAAATCGCGCACGGCCAATGTAAGCGCCGCAGCACCCGACGGGCCGGGTAAGCTGATAGTTTGCGGCATAGGTGGCATATACCCTTTGGCCATGCTCAGCACCTTGGCTTTGGCTTGCGCCAGCAAACGGTCGCGGTTCATCACAATCTCGTCACCGTCGCGCAGAATCAGCATATCGCGGGCTTCCATGGCACTAGGCGATACTTTGGCCGTGGCAATATTCTCAAATGCTTTGCTCACAGGCGGCATCGGGCCCTTGGGCGTTTTTTTATCGGCCGCAATGCGCAACAACATTTGCGCGCACCCACCCCAACCCGGAATAATGCCTACGCCCACTTCCACCAAGCCTGTATAGGTTTCGGCGTGCGCCACAATGGCATCGGAATGGAGAATAATTTCGCATGCTCCTCCTAATGCCATTCCACTTGGAGCAGCTACTACAGGGAAAGGCGCATATTTAAGCTGTTGGAATGCACTTTGACCTAAATGAAGTATCCAACGTATAGCTGGCCACAAACGCAACCGACCAGCAATGTCGAGCATGAGAATATTGGCACCGACCGAGAAATTGCTGCCTTCATTATAAACAATCAACCCTCTAAACCCTTTAGCAGGTAGCTCTTTCACCGCTTTTTTAACCATCCAAAGAATAAAGGGGTCGAACGTGTTCATTTTGCTGTGGAATTCTAAACAAGCCACACGATCACCAATATCCCATACGCTGGCCGAAAAATTGGTGAACACAGGTTTGCTTTTGCGTTTGATGTCTTGCAACAACAGCACGCCTACGGGGCGCACCACAGGGGCGTAACCGCCATCTGCCATCAGCATGTGCAACACGCCATTCTCGGTTTTATAGAATGGTCGGCCTGCCGCCATTTTCACCATGTGCGGCACGGGCAAACGTTTGCTGATAAAATATTGCTCTACCCATGCTGTGCCCAATTGGTCGAGGAGTTCAAATGGGCCAAATTTCCAATTAAAGCCCAACCGCATGGCGCGGTCTATTTGCTCAATATCATTCGCAATTTCGCCCACCAAACTGGCAGCGTAAGCCAGCGTGCCCATCACCACGCTGTTCGCGTATTTACCAGCGGCACTGTCGTGCGTGATGGTGGCTTTCAAGCCGCCTTTTTTGCTGGCCACGGCAGCATCAATTTTAGCTTTGTTTTCTTTTTCGTAAACACCTGTTTGCAGGTTGCGCACTTCTTTTTTCTTCTCGGCATTCAGGCGGTAAAAACCACCTTTGCCTTTGCGGCCGGTGTAGCCATCGGCAATCATGGTTTCCAGCAATTTGGGTGCGGGGCCAATGGCGCGGAAGGCATCTTTTTCGTTCAACGCATTCATCAAACTCCCCAACACATGGGGCATCAGGTCAATGCCTACCAAATCCAGCAACGCAAATACACCTGTACGCGGCACACCCATGGGTTTGCCTAACACCGCATCGGCAGTTTCCACAGGAATATTTTGTTTAATCGCTTCGGCCACCGATTTATGCAACCAATAGGTGCCAATGCGGTTGGCAATAAAACCGGGTGTATCCTTACACATCACAATACTTTTGCCCAAGCGTTCGTCACCAAAGGCAGAAATACGCTGTACCAC
>JBAQUW010000161.1:0-8582 GCA_049297755.1 Alphaproteobacteria bacterium | reverse complement strand
CGTTGGAGGTGGAGATTTTGGCGTTGGAAGGTGAATAGTCCTCCGTCATTCCCGCGGAGGCGGGAATCTAGTAGCCCTAAGTGCTGATAATGACGTTCAAGAAATATGAAATGACTTGAGGTTTACTTAACTTTCATACTGCTAACCAACCGATTCCTAGATTCCCGCCTCCGCGGGAATGACGGAGTTTTATTGCAGGCTCGGGTAAAATTAAACAACGGAACAAACATGAACAACTCACTCACCCTCAAACAAAAGCAACGCGATTTGCTGACGGCAAAACGTGATGCCTTGAAGGTGGCGGCGGGGGTGAATTATGTGCCGCATGGGCAGCAGGCGGCGTTTCATGCGGCGGGGAATGCAGCGCAGGAACGCTTGTTTTTGGCAGGTAACCGCTGCGGCAAAACACTGTGTGGGGCCTATGAAATGGCGATGCATTTGACGGGTTTATACCCTGCGTGGTGGGTAGGTGTGCGGTTTGATAAACCCATTCAGGCTTGGGCCGCGAGTGTGACCACCGAGGCCACGCGCGATATTTTGCAACGGGCGTATGTGGGCGATGCACGGCGCGGGGCGGTGGGGGCAATCCCTGCCCATTTGCTGGGGCGAATCAGCATGAAGCGTGGGGTAAGTGACGCGATGGATGAAGTGTATGTGAAGCATGTGAGTGGTGCATGGAGCGTGCTGGGGTTTAAAAGTTACGATCAAGGGCGCGAGAAATTCCAAGGTACGGCGCGGCATATGGTGCATTTAGATGAGGAGCCAGAGATTGAGATTTATGAGGAATGTTTGCTGCGTACGGCCACGGTGAGCGGGCATATGTTACTCACCATGACGCCCTTGAAAGGCATGACGGCATTATGTGCGCGGTTTTTGGAGGGGGCGGAACATGCAGGCAAAGCGGTGATTCGGGCAGGGTGGGACGATGCCCCGCATTTGAACGCTGCCGATAAAAACCGCCTGCGTGCCAGCTTGCGCCCGCACGAGGTGGCGGCGCGGGAGAGGGGTGAGCCGAGCTTGAGCGGGGGATTGGTTTTCCCCGTACCTGAGAGCCAGTTTGTGGTGGAGCGGTTTGAGATTCCGCCCCATTTTAAGCGCGTGTATGGGGTGGATTTTGGGTGGACGAACCCCACCGCCATGGTGTGGGCGGCCTATGATGCCGAGCACGATGTGGTTTATCTGCACGACAGCTACAGCCAAAGCGAAGGTACACCTGCCATGCATGCCGAGGCTATTCAAGCACGCGGTGCGTGGATACCCGGCGTGTGCGACCCTGCTGGCCAAAGTGCGGGGGTGAGTGATGGTGCGAGTGTGATGGAGTTGTACGCGCGGCATGGCATTCACCTGCAACAGGCCGATAACAGCGTGGAAGCGGGATTGATGGAGATGCTGGAACGCTTAAGGGACGGGCGGTTGAAAGTGTTCAGTGACATGCACACGTGGCTGGCCGAATACCGCATGTATCGGCGCGACAGCAAAGGCAAAATTGTGAAAAGCCATGACCACTTGTTGGATGCGACGCGGTACTTAATTCGCACAGGCTTACCCTTAGCGCGTACCAAGCCTGCGGCCAGTATGCCACGGGTAAGGGCTGATTGGCGGGTGGTGTAACCTATTGATTTGTTTAATTTTAAAGAAAGTGTCGGGACAGGGGTTGAAAAAGTAGAGGGGCGTTCCATAATAGGGGGAGAAATAAGGAAATTAATTATTATGAATAATTTAGTATATATTTTAGATCAACGTTTTTATGCTGCAATTAGAAAATTGCTCACAAAAAAACCCGAAATGGACACGGACGTTAAATTGGGAAACCTTATTGTTAGATTTAATACTCTTACAGATGAATTTGCAGGATTGGTCCGTGAGGGGTATAGCGTATTAAACGGGGGTAATATAACGCGCGAGCAAGCTAGTGTGATTTATACTAATGAGGCTGTTTACGAAACTAAATATACTGAGGAAGTGAATGCCTTAATTGATGAAGTTAATAAGATGGCTGAAGCTGAAAACACAGCAGATATGTCCGCCTTAATTGAAGGTGTGAATGAGATGGTTGACGCTGAAGCCGAAGAAGAGGTTGAAGCCTAATTTTAGCCAATACGTGCAGTAGTGATGCCCCCGTGAGGGGGCATTTTTTATGGAGAAAATATGAATTACATTTACACCACCACCGGCCCGCAGCGGCCGGTTTTTTTGGGCGATGAGACGGGCGGCGGGGCTGTGGGTTTTGCCGTGGAAGGGTTAACCGCAGGGTATGTGGAAGTGTGCGACGACCCTGTGCGCGTGAAGCCCCAAGCACGCGTATGGAGGCGCTTTGAAGGCGGGCTGGCGGGGGTTTTAGATGGCCCGCCGACGTGGCTAAGGGTGGTGATTGTTCAGCAGGCGGAGACGCCTGTTTTTTTGTGGGTTGGGAATGCTGGCTTGAAACATAACGCGGTTTTCCCCGCCTTGCTTGAGCGGGGATCTCCTTAAAGTTAACGAAAGGTGGGGGGTTGGAGGAGCCCCCCGATCAAGTCGGGGGAAACGGAGTTATTTTGGCGGACGAAGCTTTAATTTAATAAAGGGAGAATAGAATGGAAAACGAGCGTAACGATGAGGATATTCTGGCCAAAGTGCGGGGGTATTTTGAAAGTGCGGTGCAAAGTGCCGCCTATACCGCGTGGCGAGAGGAGGCGCAGGAGGCTTGGGCTTTTTACGATGGCCGCCAATGGAGTGGCGAAGAAGTGGAAAAGCTGGCTGAAAGCGGCCAACCTGCCATTGTTATTAACAAAATTGCCGCGAAGGTGGACAACATTGCGGGCACGGAAGTGGCAGGGCGCACGCGCATTTTGTACCGCAGCCGCAGTGGTGAGGCGCAAGAGGAAGCCACCGCCCGCGCCGTGACCGATTTGGCCCTGTATGTGGCTGAACGCAACGACCAAGCGCTGGAAGTGAGTGGGATGTTCCGCGCAGGGTTGGTGACGGGTATTGGCTGGCTAGATGTGGGCGTGGAAGCGGCGGCAGAAGGGGCCTTTATTTTCAACCGCGTGGAAGATGAAATGGCTGTGGTGTGGGACCCTATGAGCCGCAGAGCTGATATGAGCGATGCCCGCTTTGTGTGTCGTGAACGGTGGCTGGATGAGGAGGAGGCCAAGGCGTTGTTCCCTGACCAAGCCGAGCAAGTATTGAAAAACATTGCTCTTGGCCTTGGCCGCGGCCATGGCCGCATGGCCTATGCCTTGAGTGGTGCCAAGGACGTGAGCTATGCCGACAGCGCCCGCAAATTGGTGCGGGTGGTGGAGGTGCAGTATAAGCGCACCGAGCAGCTATACAGCGTGCGGAAAGTAGATGGCAGCAAGCTGGCCACCTTTGATAAAAAAGCGGCGCAAACAGTGGGAGAGGAAGTGGAAAGCAATGCCGTGCCCCGCGTGTATGTGGCGTATTTTAGCGAGAATGTGTTGTTGAGCCACACCCCGCTGCCTTACAGCCACAACCGCTTTACGTTGCTGCCGTATGTGTTCAAACGCGATAGGAAAGATGGCAAGCCATATGGCTTGGTGCGTATGGCCATTGACCCACAACGCGAGCTGAACAAACGCCGCAGCAAAGCCATGCACTTATTGAATACCGCGCAGGTGATTGCCGACATTGACGCGGTGGAAGACCCTGCACTTTTGGCCAAAGAAGCTGCACGGCCTGATGGCTTGATTTTGAAGCGTCCTGGCAAGGAGCTGCGCATTATCCGCAACAGCGATTTGGCGCAAAGCCAAGTGGCGGTGATGGACCAAGCGGCCAAGGATATTCAGGAAGTGATGGGGGTGTTTGATGAAACCCTTGGCAAAACCAGCAATGCTGCCAGCGGCATTGCTATTCAGCAGCGGCAGATGGCGGGGACATTGAACCAGATGTTTGCGTTCGATGCCTTGCGCCGTACCAAAAAAGAGCTGGGCTTGCAGGTGCTGGAGCTGATACGCCAGTACTTTACGCACGAAATGGTGGTGCAGATTACCGACGATGTGCAAAGCGCCCGCTTGGTGCGCCTGAACACGCCACAACTGCTGGCCGATGGCACAACCATGGTGGAGCACGATGTGCAGCGCGGGGTGTTTGATATTCATGTGGAAGAAGTGCGTGATGTGTTGAGCAGCCGCGAATTGGATATTCAGCAGCTGAATGTACTGATGGCCGCAGGGGTACCCATACCGCCAAAATTATTGGTGGAGGCCACGAGTGTGAAGAATAAGGCAGAAATTTTGCGCAGTTTAGAGGCTGCTGCGGCACCTGTTCTGCCTGCCGAAAATAAACAACCCATAGTAAAACAAGGAGAGTAAAACCATGACCAAACGCGTAGAAATTTTTGATGAACAAACAGGCGTGACGGGCACCAGCCTTGCCATGTTGGTGAAGCCAGAGGCCACAGTGACGGCGATGGCCAGTGGCACGGGTAGTGCCACGTTGCAGGTGACCATAGACCCGCACAACACCATTATTGCTGGCAGTGCCACATGGGTGAATGCGGCCAACGGCGCGCAAATAGCCAGTTTTGCCGAAACAGGTTTTGGTGCCATTACGGGTATGCGCCTTGTGGCCACCAGCGGTACATGGGCTTTAAAAGTGCGCCAAGTGGTAGGGAAGTAGCCATGCAGGTATCCAAAAACTCAACCGAACGGCTTAGCCGTTTTACCACGGGGGAGGGTGGTGTACGGCTGGGGCCAGAGCTTATACTTCATCCTCATTTTCCAACCTTATCAACATGGGCGATTTACGCTGGGAGTGGAACATTGCGCACAGATACGCCACCTGTAGGGTATACGGGCTATGTTAGGGCACAATCGGGCGATGGCAGTTATGACCGCTTAGAGCCTGCAAGCAATATAACTGGTTTAACTGTAGGCGCTAAGTATTGTGTACAGGCTTTAGTAAGGCGTGGGGTGGAAACACTTTCAGAGCAAGGTTTTTTTGCCTTTAGCTTTACCAATGGCGCAGAGGCTGCAACTTTAAACAGTGTGGCTGATTGGACGTGGTTACGCGTAACTGTTACTGCCACTGTGGCTACGGGTAGGCCGCGCTTATATCTTACTCGGGGGAATGGCAGCACAACAGATTATGTAGACTGCGCGTATTTTTCAATGAAACAGGTGCTGTAATGGAACAGGTAATAACAATTGATGACAATGGCATATACCGCTGGCGTGTGGTGAACAGCTTAAGTGGTGTGGTGGTAGATGAAAGCGTTGAAACCTTTGCCACGGCGGCTGAAGCCCAAGCAGCGGGTGACGCCATATATAACAATACAGGAGAATAAACATGTTTGGATTTAAACAAAATGCGCCTGCAACCAGCCCATTACAGGCCAAGTTGCAGGCGCTGCGCGACCGCTTGAGCGAGCTGGCGGCGGCTGAGCCGTTAGTGGCTGGCGGTGCGCTAACACAAGGTTCTGGGGAACAACAGCTGGCAATGACGGGGCAAGAAACCATTAGTGATGATGCCGCTTTGTCGCCCGAAGTGCAAGCCCGCCTGATGGCGGACGAAAGCTTGGTGCGTGAGGTGCTGAAGCTGTTTAACGTGGACTATGACGCGCTCATTAAAATGGACGCAGGCGAGGGGCAAGAGGCCACACCTTATGCGCGGGCGGTGAAGGCGAATCCGGCGGTGCTGGAGCATGTGCTTCAAAGCGCACAACCGGTATTGGCGGCGCTGCAAGTGGCCTTGGGCTTTAAACCCTATGCCGAGTTTATGGCCAAGTATGGCGATGACCCCCAGAGCATTCGTGACGCGATACGCAAAGAAGTGGAAGCAGAGCTGCAAGCAACGCCAGCACCCGAAAGTGCTACGAGCGGAGTGCCTGTGGTAAGCCCCTTTTCTGCCAACACGCGCCGCGCGGTAGTGGGCGATGCGGGGAGCAATAAAACCCCTACATTGGCTGAGATATTTAACAAATAAAAGGAACAATCAACATGGTAGCAACTATTATTACCACCCATGGCGTGAGTGCCAAGGTGTGGTCGGACCAGGTATTTAACGAATACTTGGGCCAAAACCCGTTCTTCAACTTTATGGGCACGGGCTCGAACGATGTGATTCAGGTGAAGGAAGAACTGACCAAAGCGGCCGGTGATGCCATTACCATTCAACTGCGTTCTAAACTGACGGGTGCAGGTGTGACGGGCGATACGGCGCTGAAAGGCAATGAGGAAGACTTGATTTTTTATGACCAGAAGTTGAGCGTGGATACCATTCGTCATGCCGTGATTTTGCGCGGTGAGATGAGCGAAAAACGCGTGGCGTTTGACCTGCGCAACCAAGCCCGCGATGCCTTGGTGGATTGGGCGAACGAGAAGCTGAAGAAGGATATTATTACAGCTTTGACCAACACCAGCGTGGGTCGTGCTCAAAGCCGTTACTTGTACGGTGCGGTAGATGGTAACTACAATGCCACCCATGCCACAGCCTTGGCCAACGTGGATGCCACCAACGACAAGCTAACCACCGATGTGATTAGCCGCGCCAAGCGCAAAGCGTTGTTGGAAGGTGCGCGTAAAGTACGCCCCTTCATGATGAAAAATGATGAGCGTTTGGAAGAGGTGTTTGTGCTGTTTGCCCACCCTTATGCCGTGCGCGATTTGTTGAAAGACCAAGCATTCAAAGACGTGAACGTGCATTTGCCTGCCACGATGGGCGAGAGCGTGCTGGTGCAAGGCCAACGTTACAAAGGCATGTGGGACGGCGTGATGATTTTTGAATGCGCCGAAATGCCCGTGCTGGATAACGCAGGCGCTGGCAGCATTGACGTGGCCCACAACGTGCTGTGCGGCGCGCAAGCCATTGCAGTTGCTTGGGGCAAACGTACCAACTACAAAGAAGACAGCGATGACTACGGCCACGAAAATGGTTTTGCCATTGATGAAATTCGGGGCGTAAGTAAGCTGGTATTTAACAACGTAGACCACGGTGTGGTGAACGTGTTTACGGCGGCTGAAGCGGACTAAGAAAGTGACGGATAAGGGCGGCTTGTGCCGCCCTTAGATTTATGTTACAGTGATGCTATGATACAGACATTAAAAAAATTCATTCTCAAATTTTTGGATGAAATATGGCCAACATTGGTGATTGCTGGATGTATTTGGTTGTATGTTGAGTTGATGAGATAATAGGATAGTTTATGGAAAATTTTAAATACATTGCGTGGCGATTGTTGAAGGAAATACGCTATTTTCTGCTGATTTTTTTGGTTATTTATACTTACAATGAAATTGTTAAACCGATGATTGAAGAGAGAGATGTTGAAAAATGTGCGCAAAAATAAAGGGTCATTTTATGAAATTATTAAGTGCAATAGTTCTTTCAGAAAAAGCAAAAAAGCATTGGGCTAAAGTTGGCTATGAATTATGGGGTTTAGTATTTTTTGCCTTAGGTTTATGGCTTTGTTTCTATATTTTTGGATAAATTTTAAAAAGGGTGTCTTATATGGGATGGGTAGATTTAACGGCAAAGGCCGTATTTAAGCTGGCCGAAGCTGGGATTACATATTGGTTTATAAAAGAAACTTTTGAAAAGAATAAAAATGTTCCACCTGAGCCAGAAAGACCACAGCCAGCGCCAGAACCACAGCGCCAGCCTCCACCAAGGCCAGAGGATGATAGCTCAACGCGGGCCATGCGGTTAAGTTATGAACATAAAATACGACGCACGTTGGAAAATGATAGAGATTTTCAGGTATTGGCTAAAAAGCATAGTGCTGCCGTGCATAAAATTGCAACAAATGGCTATAATATGTTCGATAGGGATAGCCGAGAGTTTGTAGCAAAAATAGGTAAGTTGGGAAGCAGAAGCTAAGCCCGCGAAAGAAATCCACGTTACCGCAAAGCCGCCGCAGGCGGTTTTTTTAATGGCATGAATGAGAAGGGGAACAACAATGAACGTCAATACACTCCGCGACCGGATTATTGAATTGAGCCACGATGAGGCCTCGCCCGATACCGATTTGCATGGCAAGGCGCTGAGCTGGCTGAATGCGGCGTACCGCGAACTGATGGACGAGCTGCAACCTTATTTGCAGGCGGAATTGCAACAAGAGCAAAATATTACCACGGCTAGTAACGGCCAAGCGGTGTTTAATTACCCCGTGCGCCGCATGGTAAAGCTGATTGATACCAGCAACTTAATGGCACTGACACAGGCCAATATGGCTGATGTGTTGGCGGCAGACCCAGCGCTAATGGCCACAGGCACACCACGCCATTATTGGCTGATGCAGAACATGGTGCAGGTTTACCCTGCCGCCAGTGTGGGGCTTAAGGCCATTTATTTGCCTGATATTGCTGACTTAACTGAGGGCGGCACGGAGGAGAGTGTTCTGCTGCCGCGCACCTACCACCAAGCCTTGGTGTGGGGTGGTTTGGTGTGGGCCAGTGTGTATGAGCGCGGGTTTTCTGCCCAGGGCGATTTGAGCCTGTTCCAGCAAAAGTGGGATGAAGCCAAGCGCCGCATTAAGCTGAGTTTGGCCAGCAGGCCCGACAAAGTATTGCGGGTGCAGGCGGCAGAGTAGGGGGCCATGTTTGCATAACGCGGTTTTCCCCGCCGTGCTTGAGCGGGGATCTCCT
>JBAQUW010000160.1:0-3139 GCA_049297755.1 Alphaproteobacteria bacterium | reverse complement strand
GCATTATTGTGGAAAAATACGGCAAACGCGCGGGCAGCGGCGTGTTGCTGGATGGCAAACGGATTTTGACTGCCTACCATGTGATTGCAGGATTGGAAGATGAGAAAAACCCCATTTGGATACGCCTGCCGGGCCAAGCCATGTATGGCCTGCCCACCGCCACCCGCTTTGTGGGCGCCGATAAAGACGCCGATATTGCGTACTTGATGCTGGAGAAACCCTTGCCTAACCCCTTGCCTGCCTTAGGGGTGGTGTATGGCGATGGCATGTATAAAGACATGCCGCTGTTTTTGGCCGCCTATGCCCATGCCAACCCCGTGGGCTTTGGGGTGGTGGAAGGTAAGCTGATTGCCCCCGCCAAAGTGAATGGCAAAAGTAAGGTGACAGCCAATTTGATTCAACTGGAAAGCCGCACCTATGGCGGCGATAGCGGCGGCGGCGTGTTCACCTGCGATGGTGATTTGGCGGGCATAGAGCTGGGCAGCATGGCGCAAGACGGCAAGCCTGAGATGATGGTGGCGGCGCTGCCTGGTATTGTGCAGATATTGCTCCGCAGCTTTGATGCCAACGGCAAACCCCAAGCCTTGCCCAAGCTGGAAGTGACCAAACGGCCACGGAATGTAAATAATTAGTATACACTCTTGAAATTTCCGCTTGATTGTGCCATAGTGGTGCAACAAGACTGTATCTGAAACCTTTACCAACTGGAGAATATCCATGTTGAGCACTGAAATGGCGCATGACGCGCTGCCGCAGTATGCGCCACGAGAAGCGGGTTTTTCGGCCACCTACACCGCTCGCTTGCTGTTGTTGGTGGCGGGGAGCAAAGAGCATGCTTGGTTTGGTCGCTACCTGAAAGGGGGCGGCAAGGCTGGGCAAACAGGTATCAGTGGTGGGCGGCAAGACGAGGGGGAGTTCCCCCATATCACCGCCTGCCGCGAAACGTGGGAGGAGTGCGGCTTGCAATTGGGCGAAGGCTTTCGTCTGACCACGCCGTGGCCGTTCCACACCTACCTGTGGAGGGAAGAAGGGAATATCTTCATGCCCCGCCGCCGCCCTGTGCATTTTATTGCAGGTGTGGCATGGGGTGTGCCGCAGAACTCGGCCGAAATGGACAGTTGGCAACACCTACCCATTGCCGAGGTGTTGGCGCGTGCAGCGCAAGAAGATGCCGTGCGTACACGCCTTGCCCGCCGTGGCGATAACGAAACCCCTCTGGCTGTGGCCATGGCTGCCGTGCCCCGCTTGGTACTGCCGCATGTGCCCGAGCTGCGGCTCTCGCCCGTGGTGGCAAGCGCCTTGCAGCGCTGGATAAGCCGCAACGACAAATAACCAAAGCCCCGACCGTAAGGTCGGGGCTTTGGCGTTAGGCGGGGGTGTTTGCAGGGTCGCATTCGGCGACCAAGGCCAACAAGGCATCGGGGCTGTTGGCCTTGGGGTGGAAGGCGTGGAGCATTCCCCCTTCTTTGAGCGCCTCCACAACTTCGTCCAAAGTCATTCTATACTCACTCACCCGCTCGCTCAGCGAGGCGCTGGACATGAGAATGACTTTGGTTGCCGTACCGCTACGGCCATTGGCTTGAATGGCGAAAATGCCATCAGCATAAGGCATTTGCCAGTCCGTCAGGAGCAGATCGAATGCGCCTTCGGGGTAATCCAGTACCGCGCGGCCATCGTAGGCAGCCACTACCGTGTGCCCTAAGGCTTCTAGCTTATCTTGGATGCTTTGCAGGATGAGGTAGTTATCTTCCAGCAGCAAAATCTTCATGGGAATCTCCATGGGTAAGAGCGAAGGTAGGGTAGAGGCTGCTTATATAGGAACAGGCGGGTGGAATGTCAAGCCCGCAAGGTTTTCAAGGCGGCCAAGGCTTTATCCCGCGCTTGCATGTGGTTCACCAAGGGCTTGGGGTAGGTGGTGCCAAGGGTAATGTTGGCTGCGGCGAGGGTGAGCGGCGGCGCTTCCCACGGGGCAAACAAATGTTCGGTGGGCAGCTTGGCCACTTCGGGCACCCAGCGGCGGGTGTAGGTGCCGTGGGGGTCGAACTTTTCGCCCTGCGTGATGGGGTTAAAAATGCGGAAGTACGGGCTGGCATCGGCCCCACACCCCGCCACCCATTGCCAGCTGGCGCTGTTGCTGGCCAGGTCGGCATCGCAGAGGGTATCCCAAAACCATGCCGCCCCGTGCCGCCAATCTTGCAACAAATGTTTAATGAGGAAACTGGCGGCCAGCATCCGCATGCGGTTGTGCATGGTGCCCGTGTGCCATAGCTCGCGCATGGCGGCATCGACCAACGGATAGCCCGTTTGGCCACGCTGCCATGCCTGTAAAAACGCGGGATTTTCTTGCCACGGAAAGCTCTCGAACTGCGGCTTCCAACTGGCATGGGGCAGGGTGGGGAAGTGGTAGAGCAAGCTATAGCTGAACTCCCGCCAGCCCAGCTCGGCCAAAAATTTGGTTTTATCGGCGGCGGGGGCGTTGGCCATGTGGGTGGCATGCCAGATTTGGCGGGGCGATATTTCGCCAAAATGCAAGTGGGGGGAGAGGCGGCTGGTGATGTTGAGGTCGGGCCTATCGCGTTGTGCGCCATAGCCTGCGAGGTCGTTATCTAAAAAGTCGGTCAGCCGCTGCCATGCCCCTGCTTCCCCCACTGGCCACTTAAATCCCTCTGCCCAGTTGGGGCGGGTGGGAAGGAGGTGCCAGCTTGCTAACGTATCGGCGGTGACCTTGATCCACGCCACGTTTTTTGGTGCAGGTAAGGGGGCTGGCACCTCTCTGCTACTTGCCGCCCGCCAGTAGGGGGTGAACACCTTAAACGGTTGGCCGCTTTGGTTTTTCACGTCCCATGGTTCGTGCAGCAGGCGGGCGTTGCAGGTTTCTACGGTAACACCTTGCTCTATCAGGGTTTTTTTGAGGGTGGTGTCGCGGGCAATGGCATGGGGTTCATACGTCCTGTTCCAAAATACATGGCTGATGCCGTGTTGTTGCACCAGTTGCGGCAGCAGGGTGGCGGCTTCTCCTTGATAGAGTGCCAATGGCACCTCGTGCAGTAGGCTACTCAAGCTATGGTGCAACCACCACTTACTGGCGCCACCAAAGTCGTGCGGGTCGGTGGTATCCCACACAAACACGGGCAACACC
>JBAQUW010000159.1:0-8249 GCA_049297755.1 Alphaproteobacteria bacterium | reverse complement strand
CCTCATCGGTGGGCTTTTTTGGTGAGGTCAGCTGGTTACACAGCAGCGGTTTCGCTATCCACTTCGTCAAAGCTCATATCCACATCTTCAGCGTCTTCGCCATCTAAGGCTTCATCGTCGCCATCTTCGGCGTCGGTCAGCACGGCTTCGCCGCCTTCAAACGATACTTCCGAGATGGTCAAATCGCCCATATTGTCGGGTTCCAAGGTTTGGCCAACCAATACTTCCAAGGCTTCGTCTTCGGCGTTCATTTCGGTATGACGGTTCACACCGCGCGAAATATGGCGGCGCAGTTCATTCAAATTGATGCTTTGGTCGGCAATTTCACGCAACGCCAACACGGTGTTTTTGTCATTTTCGCGGGGCAAAGTGGGTAAGCTGCCGGCAGAAATATCGCGGGCACGTTGGGCGGCTAACAAAACCAGTTCGTAGCGGTTGTTCACAACCTGTACGCAATCCTCAACGGTAACGCGGGCCATGGGCTTTCTCCTTGCTGAATACTCTGATTACACTCAATCTCAGCATCATATAGGCGAGTTTACCCCGCGCGTCAAGGTTTTTTGCATATAAAAACAACAGGTGCGCCTAAAATGCAAAGCCTTCTGCCTGCGCAAAGTTGGGCAAAAGGGCGCCACAGCGGGCCTCGAACAACACCTGCGGCACCGGTTTACCTTGGTGCAGGGTATAAATGGTGGCTTCCATCAAGCCATCAGCCCCGCGCACAATGGCCGAGAGTTTACCCCCTTCCACCAACTGGCCAAACAAGGCGGCTGGCACCACGGCGGCTGGGGCATCTACCACAATCCGATCAAACGGCGCATGGGCGGGCGCGCCAGCCTCAGGCGCCCCTTGCAGCACCTGCACGTTGGTGCAGCCCGCATCGGCCAAATTATTGCGGGTGTATTGGAACACGGCCTTTTCGCCTTCCACCGCCACCACCTGCGCCCCCAAGGCGGCAATCACCGCCGCCATATAACCCGTACCTGCGGCCACCACCAACACCTTATGGTGCGGCTGAATCTCCAGCGCCTGCAACACACTGGCCTGCACCAAGGGGGTGAACATGGTGCGCTTGGGCGTAGCCGTGGTCATAGCAATATGGTCGTCGGCATAGGCCACAGCGCGCAGAGGGGTGGCCACAAAGGCTTCGCGCGGAATACGGGCAAAAATATCAAGCAACACATTGTTGTTAATCCGATTTGGGCGCAATTGGCCATCAACCATACTGTGGCGGGCAATGGTGGCAGGGTCGGCGGAGGGCATGGGCTTTTCCTTTTTCAATTGCGCTCAGCTTACCCGTTTCAACCCGCTGCGCCAAGGGGCAGGCGCACGTTTTTTGCCCACACGCATTTTTCTGCTTGGCAGAGAGGCCAAGAGTGGTTATAAGAAGCCTCGTGTTCCGACGTAGCTCAGTTGGTAGAGCAAGTGACTGTTAATCACTGGGTCGTAGGTTCGAGTCCTACCGTCGGAGCCAAGAATTATAACCACCCTCGGGTGGTTTTTTTATTACTTAGCCTTACCTGCGCTTTTGGCACGGCAATTGCTTATAACGGGGTATGGTCAGTTTAAGCAGTACATTACGGGTAGCAATTGATGGGATTAACACCTCGCAATTGGGCTTGGGCACAGTAGCGCACAACATTGCCAATACCAATACTGAAGGCTACCACAAGCAAACCGTGCAATTGGCGGCGGTGAGCTACGATGGTTTTGGCAGCGGCACCAAGCTGCAGGCTATTGCCCGCTCGGTCGACAGCTTCCTCACCAAACGCGTGACCGACCAAACCAGCGCTTTTGCCTATGCCGATACTACTTATACCCAAATGCAGGATATTCAAACCTTGTTGGGCGACCCTACGGGTGACTCAGGCCTCGATAAACTCTTGAACAACATGTTCACGCAAATGGCCAATTTGAGCAACCAAACCGATTCACTCGCCCAGCGCCGCAACATGGTGCAGCAAGCGGTATTGGTGGCCGACTCGTTCAACGATTTAAGCGCCGATTTAAGCACCGCCCAACAGCGTATTGATGATTATGTGGATGCGGGCATTGATACCGTCAATTTGGCACTCTCCAGCATCAACAGCCTGAACGTGCGCATTGTGCAACAGGGCATTTCGGGCACAAATGGCGCCAATGCCAACGATTTAACCGACGAACGCCAACGCCAAATTGACGTTGTGGCCGCTCACCTCTCTATTCAAGTGACTGAAACCGAGAACGGCGCCATGCGTATTGTCACCGACAATGGCCGTATGTTGGTTGATACCGCCACCTATTCTCAGCTTGAACGTGGCGCTGGCACGCCCTACCAAACCCTTGAAGTCCGCAAAGTGCTGGCCGATGGCACAGGCGCCCCCAACGCGCTGCTGATTGATACCGACACGCTTTCTAGCGGCAAAATCAAAGCCTTGGTGGATATGCGTGATGACACCATTCCCGACTTACTCGCCCAAATCAATGAACTGGCCAGCGAGTTTATGGGAGAAGTGAACCGTTTACATAGCCAAGGTAGCAGCTTCCCACCTGTGCGCACCCTCACCAGCGGCAATACCGCCAACGTGGCTGCCACCACCACCGATTTGCTCACCAACGGTTTCTCCAGCCTCAGCGGCAATCAAATTCACATTTCGGTGGTGGATAGCACGGGCGACCCCGTTTATACCACCCGTGTCACTGGCCTCTCGGTCACAGGCACAGGCCCCATTACCATCACCCCTATTTTACCTGCCACCACATTATCGCTGGCCGATATGGCCACCATCATCAACACCTCAACCATTGGTGTCACCACCCTTGGCGCAGGGTTGGGCATTACCGCCAGCGCGGCGCTCGATGCCAATGGCGCCCCCTATTTGCAAGTGCAAAGCACCAATAGCAACTTGCGGGTGGTGCTCAGCAATGCCAGTGGCGACGCCCTTGGCACCTTGGGCATGAACAACTTTTTTACTGGCACCAACAGCACCGACATTGCCGTCAAAAGCACCATTGTAGCCGACCCCAGCCTTGTAGCCACCGCCCGCATGCGCACCACCGATGGCGGGCTGTCCTCGCTCGACAACAGCAATATACTGGAGCTGGCGAAACTCTCTAACACTGCCAACAGTTTCGACGCCGCAGGTGGCCTTTCTGCCCAAAGCGATACCTTTGTGGGGTATATGGTCGATATTCTCTCCAGCTTTGCGGTGGATATGCAAGACAGCTCTGACCGGAATGATTTTAATACGGCCATGATGGAGTCTCTCGACCAACAAAACGCCGCTGTTTCTGGCGTGAATGTGGACGAAGAATTGTCGCAAATGCTCATTTATCAAAATGCCTATCAGGCCTCGGCGCGGCTCATTCGTACCATCGATGATTTGTTACAATTCCTCATTCAAAGTTTAGGGTAAAGGGTAAGTAAATGGTGTCTCGTATTGCCACTGGGTTTCAAAACCAACAAGCGCTTGATAACTTAAATAAAAACAACGTGGCTATTGCCAAAACCACCTTTCAGGTGACCACAGGCTTTAAAGACAACAGCTTGCAAGGCTTTTCTGGCACCTCCAGCCAATTGCTGAACTTGTACGACTTGCAAGCCAATGCCGAAAGCTACATGACCAACATCACCACCGCCAGCAACCGCCTGAAAAGCACCGAAAGCAGCTTGCAAGGTATGACCGATTTGCTGCAAGAAGCTGCCCAATTGTACACCTTGGGCCGCACGCAACAATCGGCGTCTACCCGTGCTTCACTGGCACCAAAGGCCGAGGCGCTGACCAACACTTTCTATAACTTGTTCAAAACCAAGTTCGATGGCCGCTACATTTTTAGCGGCAGCAATGGTGCCGAACCCCCCACCAACGCCACCGCCGCAGCGGCAGCTTACCCAGGAGACCCCGTACCCACCACATGGTACATTGGCGATAGCACCCTCCCCAGCATTATCACGGGTTCCGACCTTACCCAAGAGTATGGCGTCACCGGCAACGAAGAAGGCATTGCCCACCTGAAAGCAGGCTTAGAAGCCCTGTGGTATGGCTTGAAAAACAACTCCACCACCGAAATTGACAGCTCTATTGCGGCTCTCCAAAGTGCCCAAACCGAAATCAGCTCTCTCATTGGGAATGTCGGCGGCCAAATCTCCAGCATGGAACAGCTGAACACCCGCCACGACAAAGCCATTACCTTTATGCTCGAGCAATCAGACAACCTCGATAAAGTGGACGTGGCCGAAGCCATCACTCAATTCTCGCAACAACAAGCGGTGCTGGAAGCCAGCATGAGCATTATTGCCCAAACCAGCCGTTTATCCTTACTAGACTTCTTATAAAATTCTCGCTAAACTGTTGCCTAAGTTTAATTTTATAAAGGCAACGTAGCAGCATGCTCCTGATTACACGGCGGACGGGCGAGTCCATCATCATCAACGGTTCTATCGAAGTCAAAGTGGTGGAAGTCACAGGCGGGCGCGTCAAATTAGGTTTTGAATACCCCGAAGGCAACACCGTCTATCGGCAGGAATTGTTTGCCAAAATCCAAGAAGAAAACCGCGCCGCAGCCGCAGGCAATGTCAACACCTCAGCGCTGGAAAACCTGCTGCGCAAAAAGTAGCCCCACCCCCCACAGGCTGCCCCACATTTCAGCACTGTTCTGCCCACAGCCTCGGTTTTTATACTTGGCACACTGTTTGCAAAACCCTACCATATAAGCAATCCATTCAGCAGAAAAGGAGTACCCCATGCCTACCGCCGCCATCCCCATGCAAGACGCCAGCATCGACTTTAGCCGCACCTTGGTGTACCCCACCCGTTACGGCGATGTGCACCTGCGCGAAGACCGCCTGATGAGCTTTGCCGATGGCCTGTTTGGTTTTTCCGACTGCACCGTGTTTGGCCTGTCTAAACTGCCAAACGTGGATAGCTCGCCCATTATGCTGCTGCAATGCGTGAATGAACCCGACATTGGCTTTATGGTTGCCGACCCCACCGCTTTGGGCCTGACCATTAAGGAAGAAGACCGCCGCGCCGCACTCAAGGAAACCCGCATGCCTGCCGAAGACACCCAGTTTTTGGTCATTCTCACCATGTACGACCATGGCGATGGCTATTACGTGACCGCCAACATGCGCGCCCCTTTGTTGCTGGATAGCACCAAACGCATTGGCCGCCAGCATATCCTCACCAACAAGGCCTATTCCACCCAGCAGAAAATTTAGTGTGATGCTGGCAACGCCCCTGCGGGGGCGTTTTTTATGCCATATCCCTACTTGGCAAGGGGAAAAACATTGGCTATGATGCCGCTATATTCACATGATTCCATAATAAACGAAAGCTGCCACCATGGCCAAAGCCACACCTAGCACCAAAGCCCAACCGATTGAATGCGACGACCAACACGCGGGCAGCTGCTGCATGGTAGATGATGCCAAGCGCGAGTTTTTGGTGAACACCACCGCCGCCATGGGTGTGGTAGGGGCGGCCGCCGCAGCTTACCCCTTTATTCGTTCTATGACCCCTGCGGCTGATGTAAAAGCCGCCGCCAGCATTGAAGTAGACATTTCAGCCATTCCCGAAGGCGAGTACAAAACCTACCTGTGGCGCGGTAAGCCGGTGTTTATTTGGCACCGCAATGCCGCCCAAATGGCCGAAGCCAAAGCAGGCGACGCCACCGCCACCATGGACCCTGCCAAAGATGCCGACCGCGTAAAAAACGAAAAGTGGTTGGTTGTCATGGCCGTGTGCACCCACTTGGGTTGCGTACCCCTCAAAGGCGGCGAGCACGGCGGCTGGCGTTGCCCCTGTCACGGCAGCCAGTTCGATAACAGCGGCCGCCTGCGCCGTGGCCCTGCCGCCACCAATTTGGAAATTCCGCCTTACGCCTTCCTTGACGACAACACGGTAAAAATTGGTTAAGCAGAAAGAAAACCCATGGCCAACATCCCCCCCCGCAAGGTTGAAGACAATATCGTCAAAAGCCCCTACCGCTGGTTTGAAGACAGATTACCTATTCTCAGCTTTCTCGACAACGCCGTAGGCCGTGGCTACCTCGCCCCCAAAAACCTGAATTACATGTGGAATTTTGGTAGCTTGGCGGGTATTGCCTTGGTCATTCAAATTCTCACGGGCCTGTTTTTGGCCATGCATTATAAACCCGATGTGCTGCTGGCATTCGACAGCGTGCAACACATTATGCGCGATGTGGAATATGGTTGGCTGATTCGTAACCTGCACATGGTGGGGGCCAGTTTCTTCTTTATTGTGGTGTACCTGCACATTATGCGCGGGCTGTATTACGGCAGCTATAAATCGCCGCGCGAAGTGCTGTGGTGGTTTGGTATTCTTATCTTCCTCATTATGATGGCCACCGCCTTTTTGGGCTATGTGCTGCCATGGGGCCAAATGAGCTTTTGGGGTGCCACGGTCATTACCAACTTGCTCTCGGTGATTCCCTTTGTGGGCGATGCCATTGTGGTGTGGCTGTGGGGCGGCTACAGCGTGGGCGACCCGACCCTGAACCGCTTCTACGCCCTGCACTTTTTGCTGCCGTTTGTCATTGTGGGCATGGTCATTCTCCACATTTGGGCGCTGCATGAGCACGGCAGCAACAACCCCACAGGTATTGATGTCACCAAGAAGAAAGAAACAGTCCCCTTCCACCCCTTCTATACGGTGAAAGACCTGTTCGGCTTGGCGGTGTACTTCTTGCCCTTCCTGTTCATGGTATTCTATTTGCCTGAATATTTAGGCCATACCGATAACTATATTCCCGCCAACCCCATGGTAACCCCCGCGCACATTGTGCCCGAATGGTACTTCCTGCCGTTCTACGCCATTTTGCGGGCTATCCCCATTAAGGAGCTAGGTGTTGTGGCCATGTTTGCCAGTATTCTCATTCTGTTTGCGCTGCCATGGCTCGACCGTTCCCCCGTGCGCAGCGCCGCCTATCGCCCCATTTACAAGCAAATGTTCTGGATATTTATCATCAACGCGTTTGTACTGGGTTGGGTAGGCGGCAAACCGCCAGAGGGCGCTTACGTCATCATCAGCCGCGCAGCAACTGCCATTTACTTTGCATTCTTCCTGCTGCTGCCACTGGTGAGCCGTTTTGAAAAAACCAAACCTTTGCCCAAGGAGATTGCCTAACATGAAACACATTCTCATCTTAGCCCTCGCCCTGTTCGCAAGCACTGTTCATGCCAGCGAAGGCGCCCATGTGGCCCAACAAGGCTGGGGCTTTCATGGCCTTGCCACCCATTGGGATAAAGACCAACTCTACCGTGGCTACACCGTGTTCACCAACGTGTGCATGAGCTGCCACAGCGCCAAATACATCAGCCACCGTGATTTGATGAAAGCCCACTTCACCGAAGCCGAAGCCAAAGCCTTAGCCAGCGCCTTAAACATGAAGCTGGACGATAAGCTGAAAACCGGCCTGGCCGATGCCGACGCGCAAGAGCTTTATGGCAAAATTCCGCCTGATTTATCCCTCATCAACAAAGCCCGCGCAGGCTTGGCCGACTACACCTATGCGGTGCTGATGGGCTACAGCCAAGACCCCGAAGCCATTCACCATGCCTTCCCCGAAGGCGTGCCACAGGGCGCGTACTTCAACACCGCATTCCCAGGCAATGCCATTGCCATGCCCAACCCCTTGGGCAGCGCCGATTTGGTCACCTACCACGACCAAACCCCCGCCACGGTAGAAAATATGGCCAAAGACGTGACCTACTTCCTGCAATGGACCGCCGAACCCGAACTGCTCGCCCGCAAAGCCTTAGGCGTGTATGTCCTACTGTTTGTCGGCATCTTTGTTGTGCTTACTTATTTGGTGAAGCGTGCGTATTGGAAGGGTGTGAAGCACGAGTAGGCTTTCGGGCTGATGCGCTTAAGGGCTGTTGGGCAACCGCAGCCTTTTTTATTTGCAGAACACAGTTGAGCATGCTACAAGCCACATATTACCGCTTCACGCCCACGCCTGCGGCCGCAGCCGTGGCAGAAATGCGGGAGAGACGCAGGTTCAACCAGCCTGAGCGCTCTCAGCAACATCGTCTCGGCGAAAGTCCTTCTCCACCCCTGCCTTCAGTGGCTTCAGGAGATGCACGACTGGCCCGAACATAACCTTCACTCAGGGGCCGCAAGGCCTCTTTTTTTGTTGCAAGCCGCCTTATTTTCCCCTATAAGGCGGCATCCCCATGCATGCATGGTCGGAAACGGGTGGTGCCAGAGTGGGCACTGGCCGGAGTAGAATCAACAGGATAGGAGTAC
>JBAQUW010000158.1:0-6569 GCA_049297755.1 Alphaproteobacteria bacterium | reverse complement strand
GGCCTATACCTCACTCATGTAACTTACCCACCCCACACGGTACTGGCTACAGTGGGTGGTACGGCCTAATTTTTCTTAGAATCGTCAGCTTCAGCATCGGCCATCGCCCGCATCATGCCCAGCATTTTTTTGCGGATGGTGGCGTTAGGAATGGCATAGTAAGCCCGCACCACGTCTAAGGTTTCTTTACGGGTTAAAATATCGTCATCAAAGGCTTTGGTGTCTTCCGCCACGGCAAAGGTGGGGGCAGGGCTGTAGCTGTTGGTGGGGGCGGTATAGCCATCAAAAAAGTGAGAAACCGTCACGTCCAGCACTTTACCAATTTGGAACAAGCGACTAGCACCCACACGGTTGGCGCCGCTTTCATACTTTTGCACTTGTTGAAAGGTAATGCCCAAAGCATCTGCCAACTTCTCTTGGCTTAACCCCAGCAACGTACGGCGCTGCTTCAGCTTCCTGCCAACGTGGATATCAATGGGGTCGGGCGTATTTGTGTCCATCAGTGCTTTATAGGCTCCTTTTTATGGTCTGACAATATAATGATTGCATACGCTGTGCCAAAATATTCAAAGTGTTAAATAGGTGTTTGATTTATATCAATTTAGTTTATCATACAAAAATGCCCAAATCGCATGCATCAGCGGCGGCTGGGGGAGCGGGCTTGGCACGGGCACATCTATGCCGTTGGGAGCAGGCCCTGCTTGGTTGATAATGCGGCCATAGGGGTCTATCACGCCGCTCCAGCCTGTATTGGCCACACGGATGAAGGGTAATCCCAGCTCCACCGCCCGCAAGCGCCCAAGCGCAAAATGTTGGGCGGGGCCAATGGTGTGCTCAAACCAATTGTCGTTGGAAATGTTCAGCAGTGCCGTCTGCCCCTGCCATTGGCTGGCCACAAAGGCGGGGAAGCCCGCTTCGTAACAAATTAGCGGCATAGCGGTTATCTCGCCCATCGGCAATATGGCAGGGGTGGTGCCGTGCACAAAGCTGCCGCGATGCACGGAAATAACCCGTAAAAAACGCTCGGTCAGGGCTTTGAGCGGCAGCACTTCGCCAAAGGGCACCAGCAAATGTTTGTCGTAAGTACCAAGCAACTGGCCGTTGGCCTCTAATGTGCCCATGCTGTTGAACATGCTGTAGGGCAGGGCGGGGTCTGGCTGTTCAAACCGCATAAACCCTAACGTGAGCGTTTGCCACGGCTGCAACACACTGGCCAGTTTGGCCCGAATGCCCGCATCATCGGCCACGGTAAATGCCACCGCTGTTTCTGGCCAAATGATTGCCGTCACGCTAGGGTTGCTGGTGGCGGAAAGGGTAAGATATTTCTCCACATTCTCATACCGTTTGCTGCCCTCCCATTTGGTGATGGTGCCAATATCCGCCTGCACAAGCCGCACCCATGTTTGTGCGGGTTGGGCGCTTAGGGTAGGGGCCTGCGCCAAGCGGTAATGCCCAAACCCAAAGAGCACAATCACTAGCACAGCTGCCACTGTGAGTGCGACCCGCGTGCGCTGTGCCACCAGCACGGCCAGTAGCAAAACCAAGGCACTCATGCCCCACACGCCCACCACACTGGCGCTTTGCATCAAAGGCAAACTGCCGGCCCACATGGTGCCAAGCGGGTTCCAGGGGAAGTAAAATGGTGGCACATTGCGCCATATCTCCACCCCCACCCATGCCCCAATAAACACCAACGGTTGAATAAACCGTCGTCCGTTGGTGTCATCCCAGCGAAAGCTGGGATCCATGGTGCGCTGAACACCACCAGCGCGATATGTCACCCAGCCCACCACCGCCAAATAGGCCGACAGCATCACACACATGCCCAACAATGCAGGTATGCCGCCAATCAGCATCGGCACAATGCGTTCGCCCGCATCTAAATAAAAACTACGGGGAATCCAATACAAACTACTGGTAAAATGCCCCATGCCAAACACAAACGCCGCCATGGCCGCCTGCTTGCCGCTGCTGGCACGGCACAGCAGGTGGAACAAAAACGCCAACGCTACCACCCCCACAGGCCACAGGTAAAACGGCGCAAATCCAAGGGTAAGTGCGGCACCTGCCAGCACCGTCAATCCACCAATTGTGCGGGGAAGGCGAGGTATCATTCTGTTGTATAAACGTAGTCGTCAGCAGGGTTAAAATAAACACCACGTTGCGCTTGGTGGGTGGCTAAAATCTTTGCCAAGGTGCCGTCGTGGTGCAATTCTTCTAGGGCAATATTCAGCGTATTGGCCAAAACCGTTTCGTCTTTCGCCACAGCAAAGGCGTGGGCAAACATGCGTATAGGTTTAAACTGTGTCAGTTGGCGCAATGTACCAGGGTTGGTTTTTAAAAAGTTTTGCGTATTGCCAATGTTGGTAAAGGTAATATCGGCCTTGCCCTGAGCCACATTTAACAGCAAATCAGAGAAAGAACTGCCTTGGGCAAGAGAGAGTGTGCTGGCCTGCGGAAAATCTTCTTTGGCAATAATGGCAGCCTGCTCGCCATTCATGGTGGAGATTTTTACGTTTGGGTCGTTCACAGCGCCCAGAGACACGTCAAAGCGGTGGTCATCTGGCCGCACAAACGCAGCAACGCCGCTATAAAACAGGGGGCGGGTAAATTGCATAAAAGCCGCTTGGTTGGCGCGGCGATAAATGGTGAAACACAAAGCATCATAGCGCTGTTGGTCAAGGTCGGCAGGTATGGTGGGAAAGTTAGCTTCCGCAGCCCATTCTACTTTAAGCCCCAGTTTTTCTGCTGCGGCCATCATCATATCGTAAGAAATCCCTGATAATTTCCCCGTATTTTCATCCTTAATCATTTCAGGCGGCCACACCACATACCCACACCGCAACACCCCCGTGCGCATCACGCGTGCGTAAGCGGTTTCCTTAGCTGCAGTGGCTGTTCCATTCTGCGGCATCAAAAACTTTACACTCAGCATACTGACCAAGACAGCAACAAGTATGATGGTAAACGATTTCATATTTAATTCCCTTGTGGTGGTTGAGGCGCAAAGGAAGAAAGAATATACCCTTGCGCTTCATATGTTTTTAGTATGTCAGCAAATACGGTGTTTTGATTTAAGGTTGCTATAGCCATATCAAGCATATTTTTTAATTGGAACTCTCCTAAGGGTACAGCTAAATGTTCGCCAAAAATGCGAACAGGTCGCACCCCGTCAATAGGGCGAATTTTGTTTGGATTGTTTTTAGAAAATTGGTGGTAAATGCCTAAATCAACAATAGCAATATCTGCTTTGCCATTTGCTAATGCAACCAGCATATCGCCACCAGTACCGTTTACAGGCATACTAAATGTTTTAGCCTGTGGGAAACTTTGCTTAGCTACATCTTCAGTAAAATCACCATCAAAAATAGCAATTGTTACAGATTTGTCGTTAATCTTATTAAGATTGCCATCAAAACGTGTGTCATCGGCTCGGACAAATGCATATGCCGCCGAATAGACCTCTGGCTGGGTGAGTAACATGTTGTTAAAGCGCGCAGCATTGGGCCAAATACTGGTGCAAAATGCGTCATATTTATTGGTCTTTAAGTCTTGTGCAATTGTTGCCATATCTGCTTCAGCAACCCATTCTATTTTTAACCCCAAAAGCTTCCCAATTTCTTGGATAAAATCATTGTTCACCCCCAAAATCGCACCAGTTTTGATATCTTTGTACATAAAAGGTTCCCAAAAATAATACCCGCAGCGCAACACCCCTGTGCGCATCACGCGTGCGTAAGCCGTTTCCTTAGCTGCGGTGGCAGCACCACTGGGCATAAACACCTTCACCCCCACAAAACTGGCCAGCAGGGCAATTAGGGCTGTAAGCAAAAGGTTTTTCATGGGTGCTCTCCTGTTGGTTAAGCCGCCTTGCGCAAGGCCTCAGGCACTTGCACGTCCACGCCCAAAATGCGGCGCATATCGGTGTTGGTCACCACAAATACAAAACCTTGTGGCGCCGTCACTTTCTCACCCTTGGGTGGAATACGCCCACACAAATGCATCAGCATACCCGCCACGGTAGAGTAAGGAACTTCTGCCTTTGGCACCTCTAATTTAAAATAACCATAAAAGTCGGCCAGCGGCATCAATGGGTCAACCCGATACCCCGCATCGCTGAGCGCAATAGGCGCGTGCACATCGGCGCGGCTGTCTTCATCGGCCAAATCACCTACCAATTCTTCCAGCACGTCGCGTACGCTCAGCAGGCCAGCCGTGCCGCCATATTCATCCACCACCACCGCCACCTGCGTTTTATTTTTGCGCAGGTGTTGTAGGGCT
The DNA here is from genome assembly GCA_049297755.1 of Alphaproteobacteria bacterium. Taxonomy (GTDB): domain Bacteria; phylum Pseudomonadota; class Alphaproteobacteria; order UBA2136; family JAPPOO01; genus JBAQUW01. The sequence continues at coordinate 2,288 of JBAQUW010000158.1, read as the reverse complement.
TTGTCCAGCGCCATGGTGCCGGGTATAAACGTGGCAGGGCGCATCAGGTGCGCCAAATCAAACTCTTTTTCTTTGCCCACACAGGCCAACACATCTTTGTTGGAAAGCAACCCGCGCACATCATCTAACCCATCGCCCACCACCAATAGGCGCGATTTGCGCGAGGTTTGAAACGCCGCCAGTACCTCTTTAAAACTATTCTTCAACTGTATCGCCACCACGTCCGAGCGTGACACGGCAACCTCATCCGCCGTAATGGTATCAAAGCGCAATGCGGCAGAAACCAAATGCTTCTCGTGTTCCGTCAAATCGCGGTTTTCATCGTCTTGTTGCTCACGCAATTCGTGCCACGCTTGCTCGGTGTCGCTGAACACCAAATCGCGCAGGCGCTGTTTTAAGCGCAGAAACAAAGGACGTTTGTCGTTGGGTGTCGGGTGAGAATGTTCGTCAGTCATGAGCATATTTATACCATAGGTTTACGCGTATGGGTTAGGAATGTTGAGCGTGGCCAACAAAATCGTTTCTAACCCTTCCATTTCTGCGGCATCTGCCTCGTTTTCGTGGTCAAAACCATGCACGTGCAAAATGCCGTGAATCACCAAGTGTTGCAGGTGGTGGAGCACAGGCTTACCTTCGGTTTCCGCTTCCTTCACCAGCACGGGCACCGCAATAATAATATCCCCCGCATAACCTTCGTCCTCGCTGGGGAAAGACAGCACATTGGTCGCATAATCTTTTCCACGGAACTGCTTATTCAGCGCCTGTACTTCCTCATTTTCTGCCAACCGAATCGTTACTTCCATCACGTCTTTCTGGGCGCTCACATGGGGCGCCACCGCCTTACAGGCGGCCTTAATGGCACGGGTAAACTCCGCCTTGGGCAGCGGCAGTTTGGCATCAATTTGAATGAGTGGCTTCAACATCTCTGCCTGCTTTATAAGCAAAAGCGTGCCAAATGTCCAATCCTGCGTTAGGCTACGTGTCTATCAACAATAAGGAGCCTTTTATGCCCAACCAAAAATCCTATCTCTTCACCAGCGAAGCCGTGAGCCCAGGCCACCCCGATAAAGTGGCAGACCAAATTTCAGATGCCATTCTCGATGCCTTTTTGGCCAAAGACCCTCACGCCCGTGTGGCTTGCGAAACCTTGGTCACCGCCGATTATGTGTTTTTAGCGGGCGAAATGCGCAGCACCCATGCGGCGGAAGTGATGGCCGACATTGAAAAAGTTGTGCGTAAAACCATTGCCCGTATTGGCTACGAACATGGCCTTGAGCGGCATTTTGACGCCGCCACCGTGAAAATTCAAAACCACCTGCATGCCCAAGCGGCTGAAATTGCCCAAGGGGTTGATGCAGGCGACCGCGACAGCGACGGCGCTGGCGATCAAGGCATTATGTTTGGCTATGCGTGCGATGAAACGCCCGAACTGATGCCCGCCCCCTTGCATTACGCGCACGAACTGCTGCGTCGGTTACAAAAACGCCGCTTGGTGGATAAACGCCTGCGCCCCGATGCCAAAAGCCAGCTGACCTTTGTGTATGAAAATGGCCGCCCTGTGCGCGTGCACACCTTGTTGGTGAGCCACCAACATGCGCCCGAACTCACCCAAGCGTTGTTTACCGACATTGTGGTGGAAGAAGCCAAAGCCATGCTGGGCAACCTGTTTACGGCGGAAACCCGCGTGCTGGTCAACCCCACTGGCAGCTTTGTCAATGGCGGCCCCGCCACCGACACGGGGCTTACTGGCCGCAAAATTATTGTGGATAGCTACGGCGGCAGCGCCCACCACGGCGGCGGCGCCTTTAGTGGCAAAGACCCTACCAAGGTAGACCGTAGCGCGGCCTACATTGCCCGCTACTTGGCCAAAAACATTGTGGCGGCTAAACTGGCAACCAAGTGCGAAATCCAACTCTGCTACGCCATTGGCGTGCCCGAGCCCTTGGCCATTTATGTGGATACTCATGGTACCGCCGCCCAAGGGGTGACGGAAGACGCCATCAGCGCCGCCATCTACAAAACGGTGGACCTCCGCCCCCGTGGCCTGCGCGAGCGCTTAGGCTTGGCGGCCCCCATCTACGAAGCCAGCGCCCAAGCCTGCCACTTTGGCCATGCGCCAGATAGCATGGGCAAAGGCACCTTTGGCTGGGAGCGGACAGATATTGCCGAGCAGCTCAAAAAAGCTGTGCTGGGCTAGTCAACGCCTTGTTTACCCGCACCCCGTGCATATTTCTGCGCGGGGTGCTTGTATTTGAGGTCAGTTCAGCCTATATGAGCAATCCTGTATC
>JBAQUW010000157.1:0-3910 GCA_049297755.1 Alphaproteobacteria bacterium | reverse complement strand
GCGCTTTGCCGTGACAGATACGGGCATTGGCATCGACCCCGCCACCCAAGCCAAATTGTTCGACCGCTTCACCCAAGCCGATGCCAGCACCGCCCGCCGCTATGGCGGCAGCGGCTTAGGTTTGGCCATTTGCCGCCAATTGGTGCACATGATGGGCGGCACCGCGGGGGTAGATAGCACCGTGGGCGCAGGCAGCACCTTTTGGTTTACGCTGCCCTTACAGCTGGCCGAGGCCTCTGCCATACCCGCCCCCAACCCCACCGCCAACCCCTTGCTTTTTAAAGGGTTACGCGCCTTGGTGGTCGACGACCATGTGTTTAACCGTGAAATTTTCCGCCGCCAATTGCAAAACTTGGGGCTGACGGTCGAGGTGGCAGAAAACGCCCCCGCCGCCATCACCGCCCTGCACCACGCGCACTTGCAAGGCCAACCGTTCGATGTGGCGCTGATTGACCACCTGATGCCCCACATGACAGGCGCCGAATTGGTGCAATACATTCGCGTGCAAGCCTGCTTTGCCAACCTGAAAGTGATGCTGGCCTCCACCCACAGCAGCACCGCCACCGCCCCGCATTTTAAGGCCGTGGGCGCCGATTATGCGCTGGTGAAACCCGTGCGGAACGAAACCCTGCACCATGCCCTCACCCACCTGTTCCACCCCGCCCAAGTGGCGCAGTTGCCAATGGCCGAGCCGCAAACGGCCGCCTTCCCCCACCTGCATATTTTGTTGGTAGAAGACAATGCCATGAACCAATTGTTTGCCGTAGCCCTGCTCAAAAAACATTGCGCCAGTATTACGGTGGCCAACCATGGCGCCGAGGCGTTAGAAAAACTTCAGCAGTACACAACCGACGCCATGCGCCCCGATGTGATTTTGATGGATATTTTTATGCCCGAGATGGACGGCTTAGAAGCCACCAAACATATTCGCAACATGGCGTCACCTTTATGCAACATTCCCATTATTGCCCTGACGGCAAATGCCGAGCCCGAACACGAAAAGGTATACAAAGAGGCAGGCATGGATGATGTCATCGGCAAACCGATCGACGTGCCTAAGCTGATGCAAGCCCTCACCAACATCAAAAAAATCCCTTTAAAATCAGCAGCTTAAAAAGCAGTGCCGTTTTGGAGCCGCATGTTTACATAAGCCCACTTTTATCTTACATATCAAAGGCTTGGCACCACAATTCCACCATCAGCAGGCTCAGCAACGTATAGGCGCCATCCACCCTGCCCGTGCGCGTATCGGCCAGCAGTTTTTCCACCGCCACGGGGTTGAATAGGCCGCGCGCTTTTGCCCGCTGACCCAGCAGCGTATCCCGCACAAATCCTCCCTTATCGGCCACCAACCAGCGCCGTACGGGTGCGCCAAAACCCGCTTTGGGGCGGTTCAAAATGCCTGCGGGCAAACGGTCTTTCACCGCCTCGCGCAAAATCCATTTTGTCGTATGTCCTTGAATTAACATATATTCTGGCAAACTTGCGGCAAAATCCAGCACCCGTGTATCTAAAAATGGCACCCGAATTTCCACACTTTCCGCCATACCTGCCTTGTTGGTATAGGTCAGGTTATGGTCGGGCAAAAAGCCCGAAAATTCGGCAAAAAGCACGCGCCGCAGCAGGGGTTGCCCTGCGGAATGGGCAATATTTTGGGTGAGCATATTGGCAGGTTTTCCCACCGCATTGTTCAATAATTTCAATACGTTATCGCGGGGCGTAAACTCAAACAAGCGGTGGATAAACGCCGCGTCATCGCTGGCCGCCAAGGCATAAGCCCCCTTCTCCACCCGCCGCCGCAAGGTGGCAGGCAGCACAGGTTTCAAGGCACTGGCCACCCCTGCCCCCACTTGCAACGCAACCCCATATTTTTGGCGCAAAACCGCCAATTGGTGGCGCCGATAGCCCGTAAAAACGTCATCGCCACCCGTGCCGCCCAACAGCACGCGCATGCCATCGGCGCGGGCCGCACGGGCAATATCTTGCACATACAAGGGCGCCAAGTCAGCCAAGGGTTCTTCCAGCATTTTCACCATTTCGGGCAGGCGTTCTAGCCCGCGCACATCGGCTTCCACCGGCACCAAATTCACCCCCAAATGTTGCGCAATTTGCGCGGCAAAAGGGTAGTCGTCACTAAAGCCTTCAGCGGCCATGGTATTGGAATCATTAAACTTTATGCAATACGCCCGCTTGGGTTTGCGGCCTGTGGCCACCATGCTGGCCACAATGGCACTGCTATCGACCCCGCCACTTAAAAAGGCTCCCACGGGCACATCGGCCAAGCATTGGTCTTGCACCACCTCATCAAACAACTGCTGCAAATTTTGCGCGGTTTTGCTGGAATCCACAGGCTTGCTAAGCGGGGGCCAATAGTAGCGTTTTGGCTGAATTTCCGCCGTTTCTTGCCCCACCTTCAGCTTGATATAATGGCCTGGATTGAGTTTTTTCACCCCCGCCATCAGGGTCTCTTCACCCGGCGTCCATAAATACGTCACATAATCGGCCAAGGCAGCCATATTCAGCGCCCGCTGGGCGGGGGCGGCTTGCAGCAACGCCTTAATTTCACTGGCAAAAACAAAGCCTTGCGGGGTTTGCGTGTAATAAAATGGCGCAATGCCCGTATGGTCGCGGGCCATAAACAGCGTTTTTTCCTGCGTGTCGTAAATGGCAAAGGCAAAAATACCGTTCAAATGCAACAGCATATCGGCCCCATAGCGGTCGTACAGCGGGGCTAAAATGGCGGTATCGGAATTGGGGTTGAAGCTATACGCCCCCGCCAAATCTTCCGCTATGTCTTTGAAATTATATATTTCTCCGTTAAACGTCACCACATAACGCCCGCCACACGCTTGCATGGGTTGGCTGGCGGCGGCGGTCAGGTCGATAATGCTCAGGCGGCGGTGCACAATGCCCACAGGTGCGGCGCTATCGCGCCATTCGCCCCAACTGTCAGGCCCACGGTGACGCATGGCCAAAGCCATTTTCTCCAGCACCTCTGCCGAAAAATCGCCTACATAACCGCCAATGCCACACATAAAACCTACCCCTTTATTCACGCTTGCGGTTCACTCTACCATACCCCTTGCAAAGCACCCAAACACAACTTATATACACGCTACTGCAACCCTTTTAGGAGTGACACGATGTCAACCCAAACAAAGCCCTATGGCTGCTTTGTTAAGCAGCAGAACTTTGCCCAACCTGTCAGCTCTTGTTCCATCTCTCAAAGCTGGATCAACGATGTTTCAGCCGAAGCATGGGATAATATTATGGCGTTTAACGCATCAGGCTGGGTCGCCGTAGAAGCCTTGCTTCAAATCGGCATTGCGGAAGACCTCCGCGTTCGGCACCCCGATGGCCGTGTTGCGGGCGTTTACGTTGAATGTGACGAGTTTTGCCAGTACCACGTTTGCATGGCAGAATAGAGAAAGGCGCCCTTGCGGCGCCTTTTTTAATGCTGTTTATAAACTACGCCTTGGTGTCTACTTTTTGGGCTTTGGGGGCAGGTTTATCGGCTTTGGGCGCTGGGGCGGCGTCTTTGGCTTCTTTATAGCTGCTGGCCACGCGCGCGGCGGGCAATGGAGCGGGCGGGGCGGCGCTTTGCTGGGCCACGGTGGCGCTGGCAGTGGCAGAAGAGAGGGCTTGGCCATAAATCGGTTCCACCACTTTGGGGGCTGGCTGGGCGGGCTGGGCTGCGGGCTGTTGGGTAGGTTGCTGACTGCGGTTGGCGGCTTCAGCCAAGGCATCGGGCGAGTTTTGATACGCCGCATTCTGCAACGCCGTGGTCACATCCATTTTCAGGATGGATTGATAGCCAGCTAAGACTATATTTGTACTCATTTTATCATCTCTCTCCTTACTCTTATAGAGAGAACCACAACCTAAGCGGGCAAAAACTGACAGCTACGCC
>JBAQUW010000156.1:0-5976 GCA_049297755.1 Alphaproteobacteria bacterium | reverse complement strand
CCGCAGTGGTGACCAAAATTGCCACCCGCAGCCTCACCACCGCTATTACCGTGATGGTGCCCAACAGCTTAGGGCCTGGTGAATTGTTGCTGCACTACGGCACCGCCGCGCAGAAGAAACATTATCTGCCACGTTTAGCTAAAGGTTTGGATGTACCTTGCTTTGCCCTGACCGAACCCCACGCGGGCAGCGATGCCGCCAGTGGCCGCAGTGTGGGCATTGTGTGCAAAGGCAAGTGGCAGGGGAAAGAGATTGTGGGGATTCGCCTCACCTTCAACAAACGTTACATTACCTTGGCGCCCGTGGCCACGGTGGTGGGGCTGGCCTTTAAATTATACGACCCCAACCATTTGCTGGGCGATAAGGAAGACATTGGCATTACCTGCGCCCTGCTGCCCCGCAACACCAAAGGTTTGAACATTGGCCAACGGCACGACCCCATGGGCGTACCGTTCCAAAATGGCCCTTTAAGTGGCAAAGATGTGTTTGTGCCGTTGGATTATATTATTGGTGGACAAGAATACGCAGGCGAAGGCTGGCGGATGCTCATGGAATGCTTATCTACTGGACGCGGCATTTCTCTGCCATCGCTTTCCGTTGCAGGGGCTCAACTTTCGGTGCGCGCCAGCAGTGCTTATGCCACGGTGCGCGAGCAATTTAACATGCCCATTGGCAAGTTTGAAGGTGTGCGCGAACGACTCTACCGCATGACCGTAAACGCCTACCAAATGGATGCCTGCCGCACCCTGACCGCAGGGGCGGTGGATGCTGGCGAAAAACCTGCTGTAGCCAGCGCCATTGCCAAGGCGTACCTGACCGAAGGGATGCGCCAAAGCATCAACGATGGCATGGATGTGCAAGCTGGTGGTGCGATTATTCGCGGGCCAAAAAACATTTTTAACCGCCCGTATATTGCTATTCCCATTGGCATTACGGTGGAGGGGGCGAATATTCTCACCCGTTCGCTGATTGTGTTTGGCCAAGGCGCTATCCGCTGCCACCCGTTTGTGCAGCAGGAAGTGGCGGCCATTCAAGCAGGCGATGTGAAAGCTTTTGACCGTGCTTTGTTTGCCCATTTTAACCACATTGCCCGCAATGCGGTGCGTGCGGTGTGGCTGGGGCTAACACGCGGCGCATTGACCGCGGCGCCCAAAACAGCGCATATGGCGTACTTCCGCAAGCTGTCGCGTTATTCTGCAGCATTTGCGCTGATTGCCGATGTGGGTTTGGGCACCCTTGGCGGTACATTAAAACGCAAGGAGCACCTGAGCGGGCGCTTTGCCGATGCTTTTGCCGCCCTGTATTTGGCCAGCAGTACATTGAAGCGCGCGCATGATGCAGGCTACCCCGCTGCCCATGTGCCCGTGGTTGATGCGCTGCTGACGCAGACTTTCCACGACATTGAGCAAGCGCTGGATGATGTGCTGCGCAACCTGCCCAACCGCTTGGCAGCAGGCATGGCACGGGTGCTGGCCTTCCCTTGTGGTTTAAAAGCCAAACGCCCTACTGAAAAGCAACTTGAAGCGGTGGTTGATGCCCTGATGGACACCAGCACGGGCTTGCGCGATATGCTCACCCACAGCATGTATATTCCTACCAAAACCGAAGAAGGTTTGGGCGCTTTGGAAGATGCCTTCAACCAAACCTTGGCCACCCGCAACTTGCGCAAAAAAATGCAAGATGCCAAACGCCGTGGGGAAGAAGCGAGCATCTCGGCCAAAGAACATGCCTTGCTCACAGTGGCAGAAGCCGCCCGCGACCGTGTGATTCAGGTAGACGACTTTAGCCCTGAAGCGTTTAAGGGGTTGAAGTAGGCAGAGCAAACTACTCGTTCAAATACATAAAGTCTGGCACTTGGGCAGCATACTTTTGGTAGAGTTTATCAAGCGTACCATCGTTGCGCAGCTCTTGCAGGGCGGTGTTGTAAAAGCTGATGAGGTCGTGTTCGCCTAAGGCTGCATTCAAGCCGAGGTCTTGCGTACCAAGGTAGTACTCTTTTGGCAAACGTTTGAGCGTATTGGGGTTGTTGTCCATAAAGCCCTTCGCATCAGCCATTGAACTAAAAAACACATCGGCTTTGTTTTGCTGGACGGAGAGATAAGCTTGGCTGGTATCGGCATTCAGCGGCATGACCACGGTGCTGATGTTGGGGAAGCGACCTTTTGCTTGCTCAAGCGTTGGGGTGCCTTCCCAGCCAATGACGCGAATCTCGGCATGGTTAAAGGCTTCATCGGGCGTGCCCGTAAAACGATTATCGGTGGCCCGCACAAAGGGTTGTAAAGATTGGTGGCCAATGGCTTGGGTAAACAACATGCCTTTGGCGCGCACAGTGTTGGCGTACACGGCGGCGCAAAAGGTATCGGCTTTGCCAGCGGCAAGGTCGGCTGGGATATTGCCCCAATCGATGGGTGCAACCCATTCCACATTCAGTTTGGCGTGGGCGGCAATAGCGTTCATCACATCCACCATAAAACCTTCGGGCACGCCGGTGTTGGGGTTTTTGGCAAAGAAAGGTTGCCAATCGTTATAGCCACACCGAATGGTGCCAGTACGGAGAATGCGTTGCAGGGCGGTTTCTTCTTTTACAACCGTGGCAGTTGGGCTTGCCCACATGTGCACAAAACCAGCCCCCATAGCTGCTGCCAGCACAGGCACAATAAGCGTTTGCAGTTGCATGGTTATTCTCCTAATTTCATATGAAGTTGGCGGTCACGTTCGCCGTAGGCTTGCACAATGCGGGCCACCAAGTGGTGGCGCACCACGTCGGCCTCGGTCATGCGAATCACGTCAATATCGGGCAGACCTTCCAGCACTTCCACAGCCTCTTTCAGGCCGCTCAGTTGGCGGGGCGGGAGATCAGACTGCGTTAAATCCCCCGTGACAATACACTTACTGCCCTGCCCCATGCGGGTGAGGAACAGACGCATTTGGCCGGGCGTGGTGTTTTGCGCTTCGTCCAATACCATCACGCAATTTTCCAGCGTGCGGCCACGCATGTAAGCCAACGGGGCAATTTCAATAATACCTTCTTCGCGCCATTCAGCTACTTTTTCGCCGCCCAACATGTCTTCTAAGGCATCGAAGAACGGGCGGAGGTAGGGGTCAATCTTTTCTTCCAGCGTGCCTGGCAAAAAGCCTAGTTTTTCGCCTGCTTCCACCACGGGGCGGGTGAGAATGAGTTTTTTGTAGTCTTTGTTCAAAATACCCTGAATGGCAATAGCCGTGGCCAAATAGGTTTTACCCGTTCCCGCTGGACCCAAACCAAACACCATGCTGTTGTTTTGCAGTGAGGAGAGATAGACGCGCTGCTGCACGCTACGGGGCGCAATTTTACGGCGGGGGGTGACCACCACCGCGTCTTTGCCTAACACATCAGCAGGGCGCATACGGGCGCCAAGCAAGCCATCGCTCATACGCAGGGCCGCATCCACCTGCGGGGCGCTGACGGGCATGCCGCTTTGTAAAACTTCGTATAAATCTTCCAACACCATGCGCGCTTTTTCGGCTTGGTCAGCAGGGCCAAAAATGGCCAATTGGTTGCCACGGGTGACCAGTTGCACCCCTAAGCGCTCCTCCACCTGCTGCAGGTGGGTGTCGTTGTGGCCGCACAGCTCTAGCAACAAGGCGTTGCTGGCAAAGGTGACCTGTATCGGCTCGCCCTTATGTTCGGCTTTTTTGGTGGTGGGCTTACGCATGCGTGGTATTACTCCCTGTTCCCTGAAGGTAGTATAAACCATTATAAAAAAAGAAGGTAGGGGGTTGAAAAAATGGCAGCTAATTCTTATATCAGGGCTAAAGGGAGAAATAGCATATGATTTTGTACGCTGTAGGTTATAAAAACAAAGGCCAACTATGGGTTGAGTATAAAAACTCTGAAGAAAAAGCTAAAGCGCGCGTAGATGAGCTTACTAAAATGAACATAGCTGCGGCGGCAATTGAATTTACCGATGAAATGACTGAAGCTGAACTTGACGCCGCATTAGCAGATGGCATTGAAGTGTCCGCCCTTCTTCTTGGACAGCCTGCGGAGGGCATTGAACGCTTGGATATTGGCCATTTAGGCTCTGCTGATAATAAACAGTTTGCGGTCATTTTTTCAAATGAAAATGATGAAGATGTTATTGAAATTTTCCCAACACGAGAAGAGGCTGAAGCACGCATGAATAACCTGATGGATATGGGAACACATTCTTTAATGACTGGTTTAGCAGAAGGCGAAACAGCACCTAATCCTGACATTTTGGCTATACTTCGTGAATTGCGTGATGGAATAGATGGCATTGAAGCGCAAGAAGATCTTGGGGAATATGACGAAGGTTCTACAGTAGATGATAAAGGTCCTACCGTTCACTAGCTACTCATTCGCCACAAACAAATGGGGGCGGAAGGTGGCGATGCCGTCCACCACATTTTCGGCAAACACAGGGCGGGCGATGCCTTCCAATGGCTCCAGCAAAAAGGCAGCGCCGCGTTCCCAGTTGGTGGTGTAGCCGGCGCGGAGTTCAATGGTATAAGCCAAACCGCCCAATTTGGTGTGGAGCAGGTCGGTCATTTGGTCGATAATCATGGCTTCCAGCTTGCCGTCGGGGTCTTGCTCGCGCTTCAGGCTCCAGCCCAAACTCAGGGTGGCGGCGGGCCAATGGCGTTGCGCCAAGTGAATAAACATTTCGGGCTCAAAGCCTGCGCTGTTATCGCCCAGCAAATTGAACACATCGGCGTGGAGAATGAGCGGGATTTCTGGCTGTTCTTCGGTAATGGTGGCCAGCACGGCGTGGAGGGCATCGGCTGAGTAGACGTCGATTTTCGCACCTTTCAGGTGCGTATTGAGGGTTTTCAGCCACTGGGCAAAGGGGTAGCGGCTGGGTTGGACGATGCCATTTAAGCTCATGGGGCTGGCCATCATGGCCATGCCTGTTTGGGGGTGCATCACCACATCACCCGCCACCACCATGGTGGCACTATCGGCCACACAGCTGGCTACACCTTCGGGTGTGTTCACATGGTGCGCCCAGCCCAATTGGTGGGAATGCTCCACATTAAAAAAGCGGCACATCTCTCTCATTCCCCCCTACTGTAACGCCAATGCACGGCAGCGGTAAGGGGGCATGGGTAATGTTGCCACATGGGTGTGGTGGATTAGACACAAAAAACCGCCCCTCGGATGAGGGGCGGCACATTACGCCATGGCTGCACTTGCTTGCAGCAGCAAGGTGCGGGGGTCAGCGCCGCAGAGTTGAGTGAGGGCGTTGTAGCCAAAGCGGCTGCGGCCATCCCACCTTATTTGAACAACGCTGACATTTGGCTCTATAGCAACATGAAGAACGCTTTCCAACATCATCATGGCGCATGACGTTTTGCATACCGCGCTCAAGTAGTAACCATCATCAAGCGGGTGCAGGCGATGATAAGCGGTGGTTTCATCGAAAGTCACGCGCACATGCTCGTTTTCAAACATGGCGCCGTGCTTGGGTGTACGGTGCGGCATGGAAGTGCTCCTTTTGCCAGATAAACAGATAAGTGTGGCGGGTAACGCCTTGCTTTTAATCCAAAATGCCTGTTTTGACAACAGTGACACTTGGCGAAAGTGAAAATCCCGCTTATTATCCCGCCATTCAATCACAATAAGGAACAAACTTATGGCCAAAACCGCCTCACTTACCCCTGTTGCTGCCGATTATAAAGTTAAAGACATTGCTCTGGCCGCTTGGGGCCGTAAGGAAATTACACTGGCCGAGCCAGAAATGCCTGGCCTGATGGCCCTGCGTGCCCAATACGGCAAGCAAAAACCCCTGAAAGGCGCGCGCATTGCGGGCAGCCTGCACATGACCATTCAAACCGCCGTGCTGATTGAAACGCTGGTGGAATTGGGCGCGGAAATTCGCTGGAGCAGCTGCAATATTTTCAGCACGCAAGATGAAGCAGCGGCAGCGATTGCAGCGGCAGGTATCCCCGTATTTGCTTGGAAAGGCGAAACCG
>JBAQUW010000155.1:0-1562 GCA_049297755.1 Alphaproteobacteria bacterium | reverse complement strand
CGGGAGGCTCCGCAGCTTTAGTTTGGAGGGCTGCGGGTGGGGTGTAAATGGCGCGTACTGCTACTTCGCCGTTGGGTTTAAGGGTCAGCGCCAATTGGCTACCTGTGGCAGGTGGTGGCACCAGTTGGGCGCTCACTTCTATCCCTTTACTAGCACCCTCTAAAATGCGCAACATCACTGTGCCATCGGCCCGTGGCTGGCCTTGTACTTGTACCAACAGTTTTTGCACAGCAGTTTGAAGATTCTGCGCCAAATCTTTGGGTAAATCGCCCGCCAACTTGGCTGTAATGGCAGGTGCGCTCAAGCCTCCTTCGGCTTGTAACAGGCGGGTAATTATGGCGGGGTTAAGTAAATCCACGTAGATAGAATAGCATAGCCTGTGCCAATGCTAAACAAAATGGCACTTGCTTGCCCGTCTTGTTTGCAGTAAAGACAGCCCAGTTACCTCGTGGCAACCATCTGGAGCGTTTTATGCTGATGCTTTCTGCTGCCAGCCTTATGAGTGCTGGTATTGTGATTGGTTGGGTGGGCTTCTTGTTTATTCTTGGCCAACTAGAGCCTGCGCGCTTACATTGGGCTTACACGGCTTTGCCCCATTGGGGAGTGCGTCTATGCTTAGTTATGGCCACTACGCAATTTTTTGGCGTATGGTTGATGCTGTTGGCTTTACGGCAAGAGCCAAACATTGCAGGTGTCACAGCTGTGTTGGTGGGTGCTATTATCCCTATTGCTGCCGCTATGTATATTACTGGCGTGCGGCCAAATTGGGAGGTTTATGCGGCTCTCATCACGACTGTGGGCGTTTGCTACTGGCTACACTTGGCCCTACAACGGGCAAGTACCTAAAAAAGGCGGGGATTTGCATCCCCGCCTTTTTGTGTGCTATAGGCAGCTTATGCGCCGCCTGAAGTTTACCTTGGAATATGACGGAACGCCCTATTTGGGCTGGCAGCGCGTGCACGCAGGCGCTAGCGTGCAGGGAGAGATTGAAAAAGCCCTGCTGCACATGACCAGCGAAACTCTCACCCTTGCCGCCGCAGGCCGTACCGATAAAGGCGTGCACGCCCTAGCCCAAGTGGCGCATATGGATGTGCAAAGTGCTATGCCACTGTGGAAGTTCCTCGACGGCACCAACGCCCTTATACCTAACAACATTGTCATCAGCAAAGTGGAAGAAGTCACACCTAATTTCCACGCCCGCTTTAGCGCCACCGCCCGCCGCTATCGTTACCTGCTTTACAACCGTCGCCAAAACACGGCTTTGTGGGAGAATCGGGTGGGGTTGGTGCGCGCCCCGCTCGATATTGCGGCCATGCAAGCCGCTTTGGCCACGCTGCCGTTGGGCGAGGGGGATTGGAGCGCCTTTCGCAGCAGTACCTGCACCAGCAGCACGCCCATGTGTTTTATCCAAAACATGAGCTTACGCCCGTGGGGAGAAGCGCACGGCGCCGAAAATATGTGGGTATTTGAAGTGGAGGCCAACCATTTCCTCCACCATATGGTGCGCACCATGGTGGGCACGTTGGTAGAAGTAGGCCTTGGCCAACGCAGCATCGAAAGCG
>JBAQUW010000154.1:0-5585 GCA_049297755.1 Alphaproteobacteria bacterium | reverse complement strand
GAGCAATTTAAGGCCTACGCCAAAACCATGGTGGCGAAAATGATTTTGACCCAACTGTTTGCCATGCCTGCGTTTGCAGCCTTGTTTGATACGTTACAGGCGTTGGGGAACTTCCGTGTGGAATTATTCAATACCAATTGTAATTTGGCTGATATACGCAAAGATGCGACAGAGTTATATGTGAGCAATTGTGAAAAACAATTGGGTGGTGGCGCTGATGCTATTACCAAGTGCCGTGACCAATATAGTGCAGAATCGAAAAACCTGTTGGCGCAAGCTGCTGAAAAAATGGAATTTTTTAAGACGGCAAATAGCAACGTGACGGAAGGTGTGGAAAGCACAGGTTTTTGTACGGGCAGCTTGAACTGTGGTTTGGGCGCATTTTTGCCTGGCATTCAGATTTGTTCAACGGCCAATTTGGGCGCAAACAGTGGCGGGTGCTACGATAGCCGTAACCCCGGTAATATTAAGCAACCCTTGTTGGGCTATGGCAAGCTGATGGTGGCCACCAATAGTGCGATTAGCACGGTGAACGAGGCGTTGTCGGACACCATTGCCAGCACGCTAGATGCTGGGTTTAGCTTGACGCAATTGACCATTTCTCGTGCCAACCAGCTGGCGGCGGGAGCTACGGCGGCTGTAACGGCCGCCACCGATGCGGCGGTGGCTAGTAATTATAGCTACTTTACGTTGGATATGAGCCCTGTGATGTATGGTGCGGCTGCGGCAGAGCCTAGCGAAGAAGACAAAAAAGAAATTTTGGCATTGAAGGAGTTTTTGCAGTGTTCGAAGTGGGAAGATCCCTTTGTAGACCTCTTAAATTTTTCGGCCCAGATGCAAAAAGATTGGCCAGATAAGGCTACCGAAATTAAGCAAATTATTGACCGTACAGTCGAAGAAGCAAACGAACGCCGTAAAAAAATCAGCGAGTTAATAAAAATTGATAAAACGGTGGTGAGCGATGCGACGTATAACCGCATTACCCAAGGGAAATTGCCCCAGTTGCAAAAATTGCTCAATACGGCCATTAACTGTGTGTTTAACCACCATGTGCATGTGAGTGTGGATACGGTGCTGGATTTGCAACTGTTATCGCCCGCTGAGCAACAAGGGTATTATGCGGCATCGGCTAACCGCACGGCCTATTTGGTGACGGAATTGCTGATGCGCTATGTAAAGAGCAAAATTTTGGAAAGCCATGTGGAATTGGCTTCGACCCACGAAGGCCACCCTTATTATAAAGGTGGGTTGGATGGTAGCACCAACAATGCATGCCCGAAAAACGCTGAGGCGCCGTTAACACCTTATGAAATTAAAGAAGCGCGGAATAAGGCTGCCAAAGAGAAGAAGCCTTTGCCCAAAGCTTGTACTAAGGAAAATTGGCCTTACCCTGAAGGCATGATGGATGCGATTTTGACCATGGCGGAGATGGTGGAAAACCAGCTTTCAGCCTTGAAGGCGATACGGGAGGAGCGGGATATGTTTGCGGAGATTTCTGGCCGCATCCGCCAAAAGTTGCAGCAGCAGAAGCAAGAGAATATTGACAGTATTCCCATGATGTAATGCCCTAAAAACCACAGGTGTCAACCTGTGGGGGGGAATGAGGGTTGCGCTGGGGGGCTAAACGCGGTACAAACACACTATGGGTGTGGTTGGTACCAATGTGCATGAGTTATTGATGGGGGAAGAACCCACGGTTGGCGTGCTTTCAGCCCGATATGTGTTAGATAAAGGCGAACACCCACGCCATGCCACTGCCCCCGCTTTTTTTAGTTTGCCCATGGCGGTTGATGTGCCCATGGCACAGGCCTACCATGCGGCAGGCTTGCCACTGGATGTGTGTGTTCATGGCCACACTGTCATGCAGGATGGGCCGTTTACTTTTGTCCTTTCCCCCTTGTTTGTGCGCGATTTGGCGGGACGGGTGATTTATGTGGGCTATGGGCCTGAAAGTAAGGCCGATGCCGAGTGGGGGCATGAAGCCGCGGGGTTAGAACGGGCCAAAGACTTGCGCCGTATCACCTTCCCACGCCATTGCGAGGCTTTGACGCCTGAGGTGGTGGGGGCGGAGAAGGTGGAGCAGGTGTTTATGACGTTGTTCCGGGCGCTGGATGTGCAGCCGCAGGCGCAGATACCCCTAACCGGCACGCCCGAGGTGAAAGGGTTGGTGACTTATGACGCGCTGAACCTTTACCCCTATAAATTGCGGCTGGATACGTTTTATGCCGATGGTTACCGCCTGCCGCAGGTGGAAATGCTGTTTGCCAAAGGGGTGAAGCCCGAGTTGGCTGAGGCGGCGGCGAAGGATTTGCTGGAAAAATGGCAAGCCCGCCCCGCAGGCCAAACCTATGCGCAGTTTTATGAGGCCAATGCAGGCGATGCGTGGTTTGCCGAGTTGTTTGAGGCGGGGTGTACGGTGATTCCGACCCTTGAAGCCTGCAACGGCTACAACAAAGTGAGTGCGCAGTTTGAGTTGGAAGATTTTTGGGCGGGCCGTGCCGTGAAAGGCCTGCATGTGATTGCGGAAACGCGCAGTGACCCTAGCCCCCGCAATACCATTTTGGAGGTGTTGGAACCCGGATTTGTGACACGAGAGCGGATTCACCCCGCCCGTGTGGTGGTGAGCGATGGGAAGAGTTATAAAACTCCGCATGGGAAAGATACGCCAGCCTTGTGGCCTGATTTGCAACTGCCGCACCCGCGCACGGGCCGCACCTGGGGGCGGGTGTATGTGCCTACTCAACCCAGCCATTTTGAGGAGCCTGCGTTGTGGGGCTGGGAGCCACAAACGGGGCGGTTTATGCAATATGCGGGGCCATTGTGGGACCCGTTGCATTATTACTATGCCAGCGTGCCGTTGGTGTTGCGGGCGTTCCGCACGCGGCAGGAAGGTGGCTATGTGGTGCCAGAGGAGATGAAGCGGCGGTTTTATCCGGTGGTGGCGCCGCTGACGTATGATACCCTTTCTTTCCCCACGTTGCAGACGCGCCAGAAAAACCATGCGCCGCTTGTTTCGGCCATTGATCGTGTGGCCTTGGGCAAGCCTGCCTGCACTGTGGGCTACCACCCGCTACCATTGGTGTATGAGCATGAGTTGGAGGTGTTTTGCATGCCCGAACTTTCGGCCCGCGTGCGGGGCATTAAGCCCTGCCCAGAGCCGCAAAAGCTGGTGCCTGTGATGGTGAGCCATGTGAGTGCGGACGTGGGGTTGCAGGCGGTGGTGACCACGCCGGAGTCGCTGCATTTGAAAACGCCCGCGTATTTTCGTGCACCAGAGGGTGGGGTGCTGGCGGATTACCCGCAACTGCGGCGTTACCTGAAACCTGAGATGCAAGAGGGCGATGCGGCGTTGGTGCCGCTGATAGTGGCGGATGTGGCGGAGAATGAGTTGTTGCGGAATATTCGGCGGGCGATGGGTGGGGCGCGCATTCAAAACCAATTGGAAGACTGGCAAGCGGGGTTGTTTGAAGCGTTAAGGGAATTGCGCGAAAAAAGTTTGTGGTGGCGGCGGTTGCGGCACCGGTTGGTGCGGAAATATCGGCCTGAATATGTGGCGTGTTGGTGGCACATGGCTGATGTGGTGCAGGCCGCCGAACAAGCCCGCAAGCACTATGGCGATGCGCCTGATGTGGAACCTACAGATGAGCTTGCAGATGAAGAAAGCACAGAGGTTGCCACCGAGGGTGAAAATAATGCCGCATAACTGCTTGGAACATTTGCAGGGTGGGCACGCTTGGGGTATTCTGTTACAAATGACAACAACCTCACATGTGGAAAAAACCCATGGTTAACCCAAACGATATTCTGCCACCACCGAACATGAAGCCCGCTGCTGGCAAGGGTAAAGACGCGCCGCCAGCGCAGCAAATGCTGCAAAAATTTCGGGCGTTGCCGCAGCAGGCGCAAGTTGTGCTGGGTGTGGTGGTGCTGGCCATTTTGGCATGGTTGGTTTTTGGTGGTCGTGGCCAACAGCAGGTGGAGCAAGGGCAGTTGGCCGATTTGACCACCCGCCAAGCCGTGCAGCAAGGCGCTGATGCGGAACAAAAATTATTTACTGGGCTAGAAACCGATACGCCTGAATTGATGAAAAGCTGGTTTGACCAAAGCCAGCGCGATTTGGCGGATTTGAAAGATACGGTGGAAGGTAAGCTGAACACGCAAGACCAGACCCTTTCTGCCGCCATTGGCCAGAACGAACAATTGCAGCAGCAGATTAAGCAGTATTTGGAAGATTTTAAAAGTGAAATTGTGAATATGCAGGAGCAAGACCGCCGCGACCGCGAGGTGTTGGGCCAGTTGGCGGAAGAAACCCGCAAATTGCAATTGAATGCCCCAGCCCCCGGCCAAGTGCAAGCCGTGCAAGGGCAGGCGGTGCAGCGGAGGATTAACCAAACCCCTTTAGGGGGAGCCCAGCTCGGTAGTGGCCCTGAGGGCCAAGCCCTGCTGGGTGGTGTCGCCAATGCGGCGGAAAATGTGGCCAGTGGGCGGCCATTGTCGACGGCATCGTCGGAAGGGTATCGGGAGCAGGGTGCTTATGGCGACATGCCTGAAAACCCACCATTTTTGCCACCTTTGGGTTTTGTGAAAGGCACCTTGTTGAACGGGGTGGATGCGTTGGTGGGTGGCACGCCCACGCCTTCGTTGGCCCGTTTGGAAGGCCAGTATAAAACCGCCATGAACAGCACGGTGTTGCTAGATGGTTGCTTTATGTTGATTGAGTTTAATGGCGAGATTTCTACCGAGCGTGCTATTGGTAAACCTAGCCGCATGACGTGTGTGTACCCTGACCGTGGGGCGGTGACTTACAGTGTGTCTGGCTATGTGGTGGACGCGGAAGATGGCATTATTGGCGTGCCCGGCATATTCTACGAAGGTGATGCCACGCGTTTGGCTACTGCTATGGTGGCCGATTTTGCCGCAGGGGTGGCGCAGGTGGTGGAGCAAAACCAGCAAACAACCACGGTGAGTGCCGATGGTACCACCAATACGGCTTTGACGGGCGAGCAAACCAAAGCCCAAGTGGCGGGTGGGGCAGGCAAGGCCATGAGCAGTTTGCGCGATTATTTGTTTGAGCGCGCCAACCGTGTGGTGCCTTTTGTGCGGGTGGATGCCACACGCACCTTGCACATGGTGTTGCTGAGTGGCGTGGAGTTGCGCCCAGAGGGCAATGCATGGAGTTTGTTGTTTGATGCCGAGGCTGCCGATAGTGGCAATGACAGCAACAGTGCGCAAGCTGCGCAATAAACAGGTGTGACAATGGAGAAGAAAATAACCATGAAAACAACCGCTAAGATTCTGTTACTGGGCAGCCTGATGGCTGTGGCAGGCTGCAAATATTATGGTAGTGCCTTGCCGCCCGAGTACCCACTCAGCATGGATGACGCGCTTGGCGTGGCCAATGACAATACTGCCGCAGCCTATGGTAGCCAGCGCCCTGTGGTGCAGCGCGGCTTGCGCCCCCGTGTGGAACAGCCCAGCTATGTGCCTGAGAAAGAATTGGCCATTGTGAGTGCGCCCAAAACCTTGCTGGTGTGGACCTACCCGCACATTACCGATGACAACACGCGGGAATTTGGCAACTGGAG
>JBAQUW010000153.1:0-7235 GCA_049297755.1 Alphaproteobacteria bacterium | reverse complement strand
AGAGGGTCTATCAATTTAAAGGTATAGTCAAACGCATCGTGGCCACCTGTGCTGGAATTTGGTGCGCCAACAAAGCGGAAACCTTGAGGTGTGTAAGCTGTTATAAGAGTTTGCTGCAGCGTGTTGGCGGGGCAGGTTGGCGTGTGAGCTGAGGGCGAAGAAATTTTTGCTGGCGTTGGCGCAGGGGCTGGTGCTGCAGTCGCTGGCGTTGAGGCGATGGGTCTAAAAAGAGGTTTATGAGGGTCTAGAGCCATAGTTGGCTCTTCTGCAGGACGAACGGCGGCGCGAGCCGCAGGCGCTGCTGGCTTGGCAGGGGTTGGTTTGGCTGCTGGCTTGGCAATGGGGGCGTCATCCGTTAAATCGGCGTTACCTTGGCCGTAGGCGCTATTGTGCCACGTCACGATGCCAGCAACACCTGCTGCTGCTATACCTAGTCCTGTGAGCCAATTTTTGCGCATACCCATATTCTCCTGTGTGTACAGGTGATGTAGGGCTGGGGTGGCGGGGCGTCAAGGGGTTGGGCTATCTTTTTTCGTGGCGGCGCATAAAAAACGACACCAGCACGGCTGCTGCCATTGCGCACATAAACATGACCAGCATGTTGCCGATGTTCAGCGGCATCATCCCTGGGCGCACATAACCAAAGCCAATCAGCACCGTGATAATATCGACGGGAACGGCGATGGCGCTAGAAATAAGCACACGGCGCGAAAGCGGCGCATGGGTAAGGTTATACACCAGCCAGTCGGTAATTTCGCCAAACACAAAGGCGGCTACGCTGGCCATGGCCAAAATAGGGTCGGCCAAGTGGTAGGTGATAAAGGCGGCTACGGCCATGGCAATAAAAATGTTTTTGCGGCCAATTTCATTTTGGGCAAAGTCGCGCAACACATACACCAGCCCTGCCACAAACGAGGCGGGGGTAAAAAAGACATCAGGCGCCAAGGTATAAATGGGCGCAAACACCAACACCATATTCACCAAGGGAATGAGCAGGGTATAAAGAATGGTAAAGCGGTAACTGCGCAAGGCGGCTATGTGCAACATTTTGGCTGAACTCATGAACAAACCCTTTTGATTCAAGGCGATGTTGGCATGGCTATATGTGCTTGTCAAATGGTGTGGTGGGGGAGTAAAGTGACGGCATGAACACAGCATATCCCACTGCCGCCGTTTTGGTGATTGGTAACGAGATTTTATCGGGCCGTACCGCAGATGCCAATTTGAATTGCATTGCGCGACGCTTGACCGATGTGGGGATTCAGTTGATGGAATGCCGCGTGGTGAAAGATGTGCCGGCCAATATTGTTGGGGCTTTGAACGATTTGCGCGGCACTTATACCTATGTGTTTACCACGGGTGGCATTGGCCCCACGCATGATGACATGACCACCGACTGTGTGGCTAAAGCTTTTGGTGTGGCGGTTGAGCGCAATGCCCAAGTGGCTGAGATGCTGAAAGCCAGCCGTGGTGCACGGTGTAATGAAGAAACGCTGCGCATGGCGAATTTCCCCATAGGGGCACGGCTTATACCCACCCCAGAGCCCACGCCGCCCGGTTACACCATGGGCAATGTGCATGTGTTGGCGGGTGTGCCGCAGGTGATGCAGGTGATGTTGGAAGGCGTGCTGCCCTTGTTGGAAAAAGGGGTGGCTATTCACACCCTCAGCATTGATGCCATGGTGAGCGAGAGTTTGATTAGCAGGCCTTTTGCGGAAGTGCAAGATGCTTTCCCTGCGCTGGAATTGGGTTCTTACCCCTTTAAAGCAGGCCAACGCTATGGCACCAGTTTGGTGGTGAAGGGTACCGATAGGCCTTTGGTGGAGCAAGCCTTTGCACAAGTGAAGCAGGTGTTGAACCAGTTGGGCGCAGAAGTACGCATTTAAAGCAAGGGGTTAGCCTGCTTGGTGATATTCGTCTAATTTTTGTTTGAGAATTTTAATGGAAATGCCCAGCACATCGGCCGCCACTTCGCGGTTGCCACGGCAGTAGGTGAGGGTGCTGAGAATGTGCTGGCGCTCCACATCTTGCAAACTTTGGCCAATAAAATCGGGGTTGGTAGGGCGCGTAACGGGCTTGGTCGTGCCACCGCTGGCATAGGCCCGAGCAACACCAGCGGCGGCGCTGGCGGCCATGCCACCCCCCATAATGGTGCGGCTGGCGCTGGCGGCGGCTTGGGCATTGTTGGCGTCTTGCCCCATCATTTGCAAGCTCATGGGGGAGATGACAATGTGGGCGGGTTGCAGGCTCTCGCCCTCGCCCAGCATCAGCACCGCGCGGTGCATGGTGTTCTCTAATTCACGCACGTTGCCTTTCCAGTAACAGCCTTCCAATTTTTCCAGCGCTTCTGGGCTGATGGGCGTTGCATCGCGGCCATTTTGCTTGCCGTACTTCTCGGCAAAAAAGCGGGCGAGGGGGGCAATATCGCCCACGCGCTCGCGCAGTGGAGGGATTTCCAACATCACCACGTTGAGGCGGAAGTACAAATCTTCGCGGAAACTGCCCTCGGCCACATAGTCTTCCAACTGGCGGTTGGTGGTGGCGATGAGGCGAATATCAATCGGCACAGGGCTGCTGCTGCCCACGGGGTCTATCACCCGTTCTTGAATGGCGCGCAGTAATTTGGCTTGCAGGCTTAAGTCCATTTCTGAAATTTCGTCGAGCAGCAACGTGCCTTGGTCGGCCTGCTGAAAACGCCCAATGCGTTTGGCCACGGCTCCTGAGAACGCGCCTTTCTCGTGCCCAAATAATTCGCTTTCTAGCAACGCTTCGGGGATTGCGGCGCAGTTGACGGCCACAAACTCTTTCTCTTTACGCGGGCTGGCGAGGTGAATAAATTTGCTGAATACTTCCTTACCCGTGCCGCTTTCGCCACGCAACAATACGCTGGCGTGGCTGGCGGCAAATTGGCGGGCTTGGGCCAGCAGTTCGGCGGTTTTTGGGTCGCCATAAATAGGCTCGAAGCTGGTTTCTGTCGGCTTAAAGCGGGCGATGAGGGCGGTAATGAGTTCGGGTTCCAAAGGTGTGGGCAAATATTCCACCGCCCCTAAACGGATGGCTTTCACTGCATTTTGCACAGGAGTGGCAGGGCCACAGGCCACCACGGGTACGTTGATTTTGTTGGCGGCAAGTTGGGTGAGCAGGGCGGATAAATCGAGCGTGCTTGCGGCAAACACCAGCGCCACGGGTTTGGTGGTAAGAACCTCCATGGCTTGAGCCATATCTTGCGCAGCCATGAGTTTGACCTTAGCTGCCATGGCGCACGCCGCCAATGCCGAGGCACCCTCGGGCGAGCCCACCTGTAAAATATGCGCAACCATGGGGGGAGTATAGCCGAACATTTTTGGTTAGGCGAGTCTTCCCGCCCTTGAAATGCACACTGGTGTGACCTATATGGTGGGAACTACCATCTTTCTGAAACTTTAGCCATGGGGAAAACCATGACGAACAAACTGAATGACGATGCCAAGGCCGCTCTGCGGCCCTTGCTGCAGGGCAAGTCTCTGCGGAACACCGAGCCCGCCGATATCGACACTGCCATTGCGCTGGTGCGGGCGGAACACCCCGAGCTGGCCGACTGGAAAGGCTGGAAGGGGCTGGCGTACGAGCTGAAAACCCCGCGCCGGCAGGAAATGGAGCAGCGCGCTGCCGACCCCGTCTACGCCGCCCGTCGGGCGGTGGAGGCTATCCTCAACGCCAGCTATAAGCGGGCGATGGATGTACCGCTGTGGGATATCGAGGCGGCAGTGGAGCTTGTCCGCGATTCGGGCGAGTTTACGCTGACGCCTAACCAGTGGCATCAGGTGCAGGGAAGGTTGGCTTCTCATGCCAATGACTGCGCCTTCTATGCCGGTCGCGGCCACTTCACTTGGGCAGAGGCCACGTTTGGCTAATGCCCCACCAACCCGCCGTTTGCGCAAGCAAGCGGCGGGTTTGGCGTTGGTGCGGGGTTAAGACAAGAACGGTGCCGCTAGCAGTTTGCCGTATTCGCGCAGTAAAAAATCGGTGGGCACTTGGGTTTGCACAGGAATGGGAGAAATGGCCAGTTCGGGCGCCAACAGCTTGAATAACACATAGCTGCGGGGTTGGTGGTAGTCCGACGTAATCAGCCCCACATGGGTGATGCCGTGTTGGGCCGCCCAAGCTTTGATAACCAGCACATTGTCGCGGGTGGTGAGGGCGGTGTGGTCTAGCGTCAGGCGCAGCAATTGTTCGTCTGAGAGCGTGCGGCCTTGCAGAATATCGGCCAAGGTGGCTTCGGGGTGTACTCCCGTAATCAGCACGGGAATACCAAGGCTTTGTTGCAGGGCGGCCAAGCCGTAATCTACCCGCCCTTTGCCGCCTGTCAGCACCGCCAAGCCTTGGGCTTCGGCCGGAATGGGGCGTGGGCCCGGTAGCAACGCCAAAAACAGGGCAAAGCCTAAAATGAGCAAGCCTGCCAAGGCAATCAGCGCGGTCATCAGGTGTTTCAGGGTGCGCATCAGCTGGTTTTTCCTAACGTGCGGTGGGCGGTGAACAGGGCAGAAAGGTACGTCATGCATGGCAGCACCAAGGGGCCACAGACCAAGCCCAGCCACACGTACATGTTCACCAACGCAGCCAAGGGCGCATACAGCAGCATGGCGCCACCCAGTACGGCGGCCGCAGCCACCACGCCAAACGCCCAGCCCCACAGGCTATGCACCAGCACTTGGTGCACCACCAGTTTGGCCAAAAAGTCGTCAGTGCCGCCTAAAAATTTCAAAATAGAGAGCGTAAACATTTGCCCTGCCAAGCCCGTGCGCACGGTCAGCGCCACCAACAGCGCCATCATGCCTGCCATCAGCAGCGCCAAGCCCGCCACGCCCCATTGCACCAAGCGTACCCCTTGGCCCACGGTGGCCAGCAGTTGGCGGGCATCGTCAATTTCGGCGGTGGGGGCGGTATCGCGCACTACGGTGGCCAGTTGCTCCAAGGTGGCGGCATCGGCGCTGGGCGTCAGGGTAGCATCCAGCACCACCGGCAGGGGGAAGGTGATGTCGCCATCCAGCAAGGTGCTTAGCGCCTCGCGCACCTCGGCCTCGGGCAGCTGTTCAACGTGTATCACGCTGTTGTTTTGCCGCAGCAGGGTCAGCAGGGCTTGCACCTCGGCGGGTGGGGTATCGGGCAATAACGAGATGCTGATTTGGCTTTGGCGGGTCAGTTGCCATTGGCCATATAAATTATGCAGCAGAATGACACCCGCCACCCCCAAGGCAATCACCCAGCCCAGCAGGGCGCTCATCAGGCGCAGCAAACGCAGCACGCTATCGCGGTTGAGCGAGAGGGCTTTGTGGGCAGGGGTGGTGCGCAGGCTCATGCGGCGGTATCCTCAGCTTGAGCCGATTTTTTACGGGTGACGGTGTGCAACGTGCCTTCAGCCAAATACACGCAGGGGAAGCCGAAGCTTTGCACCATCTCGCGGTCGTGCGTGGCCAGCAAAATGGTGGTGCCGTGTTTATGCAGTTCGCAAAACAGGTGCATAATGCGTTTGGCCATCACGGCGTCCACGTTCCCTGTCGGCTCGTCGGCAATCAGCACTTTGGGGCGGCCTACCACGGCGCGGGCAATGGCCACGCGCTGCATTTCTCCGCCTGAAAGGCGGGTGGCCACATCGTTCCGCTTATGGGCCAAGCCTACCCAGTCTAAAATCTCATCTACCGCGCGCTCTTGTTCTGCTGTGGGGTAGCCGTGGAGGGTGAGGGGCAGCAGCACGTTTTCGCGCACCGTCAGGTGCCCTAGCAGCCGAAAGTCTTGAAACACAATGCCCATTTGGCGGCGCAGGTGGGCAATCTCGTCGCGGCTTAAATGGTTCACATTGCGGCCAAACAGCATCAGGGTGCCGCGGGTGGGGAGTAAATCCATATACAACATGCGAAAAATGGTGGTTTTGCCGCTGCCCGAGGCACCACTTAAAAAGGTGAACGAGCCTTCTGGGAGCGCAAACGTCACGTCACGCACAGCGTCGGCACTGTCTTGCCCGTAGCGGAACGCGGCGTTGTCGAACATCATCATGGGCGGCATTGTAAAGCCATTTGGCAGAATACGGAATGCTTTTTTGTGCACCATTGCCTGTGTGGTGTGCAGCTGTGCCACACGCGGAGAGTTGTTTATGGCGTGGGGGTGGATGTCAGGATAGTTTTGTGAGACTTTGTATGCTGACCTATAAGGAGATATGGGAAGAGTGCAGATTATAAAGTTAACCTTGGTGTGTTTGGTAGCAGCAATGCCTGCCTATGCCTTGGAAGTATCGAGTGCAGGGCGTACCGATGGCGTGACAGAAGCCTTGTCGGGCGAGTTTTCCACAAAAGCTTCTACCTTGCTCGCCCAGTACATGGCCTTGGTAGAGTTGATGGGTATGGAGCAGCGCAAAGATATGGACTGCCAGTTGGTGGGCCAAGCTTATAATTACACCAGCAATGCCTGCCAAGATGATGCCGTGACGGTGGCAGAAAAAGCCTGTAACCGGTTAAGTAAACATTATGGGCCAAGCCACCCCGCGGCCGATGGTTCGGGATGTTTTCAATAATGATTCAAGGAGAGCAAACGATGGTTAAACCAATACTTAAACACTGGAAAATGGTAACTTTGGCAATGGCGTTCAGTATGGGTGCCATGCAAACCCCTTTTGCCTTGGAAGCTGCGGCCACCAACCCAGGTACGGCGCAAATTTCTAACCTGTTGGCCCAATTTGAGCAGCGCTTGACGGCGTTAAAAGGCGTGTTGAGCCGAATTGCCAGCGAGTCACGCAAAAATTTGGATTGCCGCTTGAATGGTAAAGCTTATAACTATTCCAGCGGCGTGTGTGTGAACACCACCATTGTGACCGCGCGTGATTATTGTAATAGTGCGCGCAGGTTTTATCAGCCTGGGCACCCTGAGGCCGATGGAAATGGCTGTGTAGGTCTTTCAGCCACGTTAAACAATCCAACAGTTTATACAAACATTGTTGCAAGCTCTTTGTATGCTGATACGTCGGTGCCGAGGCAGAAATATAAATGCAGTCGCTTTAACTCCAGACACTCTTGGTATTATCGTTGTTCTACTCCGGCCGGTAGTACTTATGCCTTTAATGTAGAAACAAACACAGTGACTGTAACTGGTGTGACCTGTTCGGGTGAAGGCTATCAAGACCCCTGCTAAGCGCTTGCTTGCATCACACTTAGCCCCCCGCAAGGGGGCTAAGCATTTCCCCCAGCACAGTCAGTGGCTTATCC
>JBAQUW010000152.1:0-3476 GCA_049297755.1 Alphaproteobacteria bacterium | reverse complement strand
ACACTCAACTATGTGCTGATGTTTGTGCCCAACGAACAAGTCTACGCCTTTTTGCACGAACACGACCGCCAATTGCTGGACGACGCCATGCAACAAAAAGTGATTCTCTGCTCGCCTATGACCCTCTACGCTATTTTGGCAGTCATCCGCCAAGCGGTCGATAACTTCCATATGGAGCGCACGGCAGGCGAAATTTTAGAACTGCTCAATACCTTCTACGGCCAGTGGGATAAGTTTAAAGAGGTGATGGAAAAAATGGGGCGCAGCATTGAGGCTACGCAAAAAGACTACCAACTCCTCACCACCACCCGCACCACCATGCTGGAAAAACCTTTGCGTAAAATTGAGGAACTGCAACAGGACGAACGCTTTACCGCCACTGGTAGCCCGCTCCGCCTCATCAACACCGATACGCTTGACAAAAGCGCGTAATTTCTGCATACAAAGCCATCTGCAGCCCGTTTTTAAAAGGAACATCGCCATGATGTCTCTCACAGAGGCCCTTGTTGGGCTATATATCTACCCCATTAAGGGCTTTGGCATTCATGCGGCTGGGCTTCCTCAAGTGCAAGTTCAGCCCAGCATTGGCTTTATAGGTGACCGCGCCTTTGGCTTTGCTATCAAGGAAGTGCCTGCGGGCGAACATCGCCCCAAAGACTACTTTCTCACAGGCATGCGCTACCCGCAGTTGCTAAGTTATATAGCCCGCTCAAATTCAGGATCAGACCTGCATATCACTTTCCCCGAAGGCTGGGAGGCCAGCTTTTGGGAGCCTGACAACCCCGCCGCTGTGGCACTTTGCCAAAAGCTGAAGCAGGAGTTAGGTATTGCTGAAGATGTACGGCTCGTCTCAAGCGAAAATGCTCTCACCTACACCGACAGCGCCCAACCCAACATTACCCTTGGCAATGCAGGTACCGTGCGCGCATTTGGGGCATTTTTGCAGGCGCGCGGGGTTAAAGCCACGGTCACACCCAATCGCTTCCGTTGGAATATGCTGGTTAATGTACCCGCATTTGAAGAACTGACGTGGATTGGGCAAGACGTAGAGATTGGCGGCATCACTTTTCATGTGTATGAAGCGCTGGGCCGCTGCGCCCAAATTGCTGCCGACCCCTACGACGGCACACGCGATGTCCCCACCATGCTCAAGTACCTTCGGGATTTTGAGCGTGAGAACGGCATCGACCGTGGCAAATCTCCACCTGTGATGGGCGTGAAGCTGCTGGCTAAAACAGAGGGACAGCTTAAACTTCCCTCCCACAGGCTCCCAGCAAATATATGCCCCTTCTGCCGTGGTACGGGCTTTATTGCCCCAAATGGCAAGGAAGGTATCCACACCTTCTGCAACGGCACAGGCCTACGCCCCCCCACCTAAACAAGCAGGCGAGCTTCACAGCTCGCCTGCTTTTTTGCACATCATTTCTTAGTGAATCGTCCGATTCAAGCTATCTTCTGCCTCAAACAAATCAGCCAAGCGTTTAATGAACTTGCTGGCGGTTTTGGCCACAGTCTCACTGCCGCCCAAGTGGCGCTGAATGGTGTTAAAAATCAGCTTATGCGCTTGGCTAATGCGTTTGCCGTGCATGGAAAACTCGGGCACCGTCGTCACCACCATGTTCATGCCGCCAACGGCCATTTTGGCTTGGTCGGGGGTAATGCGGATCACCCACACCAGCAGCTGCACAGGGTCGGTCGTACCAAGGCTCGCATCTTGCCAGCGGTAGGTGGGGGCGGCGGCAATGCGGTCGGCCTCCAACAAGCGGGGGTCGAGGCTTTTAAAGAACGCCCCACCCAATTGGGCTTGAATGGCGGTACGAATGGTTTCGGCGGCATCTTTGGTGGGAATCAGGCCAAAAAAGCTGGGAAAGCGGCACATGCCGTCGCCCTTAGGCGCTCCATTGTTTTGGGCCCCTGTTTCAGGGCTTTGCATGGTCATAAAGTGTTTAAAACCATCTTGTTCAAACCAAAACACCACGCAACCCGCCAAACGCACGCTATCCTTAGGAGAAATGTGAAAATCTTTGCCAAACGCGCGCGTCACAGCATCGCGCAGCACATCCTGGGCCGAAGCTTTCACGGCTTCACGCAGGCGACTAACCAACGTGGGCGCCAATTTTGGAGTATTTGTCGTCATCGTGTTTTTCCCTTACCGTGTTTTATCCTATACCTGTTGTGGGGCGGGGGGAAGAGGTGCGCAAGGGGTAAACCCCAACTTTTTGGATTTTTTTGTACCACCCTTGACTTTTGTATACTTTTTGCTAGGGTGCGTCTACTATACTGAACCACCTACCTTTTATGGAGAAAAACCATGGCAAAAACTGCCAAACCTGTAGCGGAAAACCCTTTTGCTGCTGCCGAAAGCGAAACGCATGCCCGGATTATTGCCGACTTTTGGCGCCAAGTGGAAAGCTTTGCGCGTGAGAGCGATGGCGCGTTGCTTGATGCCATCAAAGACCCGCTCAAGCCCGATAGCGTGTCGCGCTTTATTCTCTATCCCCACAAAGGCGGACTTCGCATACCACCATGGGAAAAACTAGCAAGCGATGAGAAATTTCGGCAACTTCAACGCGAAGTCATCGAACGTAAAATGGGGCTTTCCCTTATGGCAGATGAAGAAATCAAACAGGACAAATTTGGAGTACGGCTCACATTAAGGTACTCATCTTTTGGCACGGCGCTCCAAAGACAAATTTAACATTCAACCCCCGCTTCGGCGGGGGATTTTTTATTGGCACCCTTGACTTTTGTATACCAATACACTAAATCATATTTACAACAAAGATACACCTTGTCCCTTCATCACGGAGAATAGGAAATCCCTATGTCCAATTCCCTTCTTCACCCTTTCTACACTAGCGAAATGCTCACCAACCCTGCTGATGGTATTGCTTATGCGGTTATCGACTTCAGCCGCACCAGCATCGATACCTTGGCAAAAGCTGCTGTATGGGGCAAAAAAACCGCCCTCACCTACGTGCGACAAGCTAAGGCGGGGGAAATCGTCACCACCTATGCCCGCGATGGCAAAACTGTAGAGCGCCGCACCGAACCGTTGCAAGGTGGCGAGGCGGTGTTCATCAACCTGTTTGCCAACAGTACAGCACAAGAATATGTGCCTACGGCCAATGGTCAGCCTAACGGCTGGGCGATTCTGTCTGACTCTACGCGCTATCGCCATGTGGAGCGTAATGCTTACGCCCCCGTGGCCAAGCCCTCGTTCATTCTGCCCAGGATTATCGCCACACCAACGGTGATTTTGAACACCTGGGGACCGAACGACCATCAGTATTTGGCTACAGGCTCAACCCTGAAGCTCAACGACCTGGGTACTGGCAATATCACGGGCCTAGACCCTGCTGGCTTTGAGGCTTGGTCGCTCACCGATAGTTACGGCAACGTGATTTAAGCCCTCCCCCGCTTCGGCGGGGGATTTTTTTACGACTTCTGCCTCACTTCTCCCCATCCCCCTTCCC
>JBAQUW010000151.1:0-3870 GCA_049297755.1 Alphaproteobacteria bacterium | reverse complement strand
ACACCATGTTCGCCTTCACCCCTACCCCCACCACCGCCTTTGTGGTCACGCTGCACATGCAGGATCGCGGCCAAACGTGGACAGCCCATCTGGCCTTCACGCAGGAATCTCCTCGTAACCTCTCGTTTGCGGCCTTCGTGCAGCTGGGGGCGCCCAAGGTATTCACCACCACCGTGGAGCAACTGGGAATGAGAGCAGCAACATCCTTCACTGCCACCTACACGCGGGAAGGTATAAGCAAGCTGCTGGCCAACGAGCTGCAACTTACCCTCAATAACTTCTATATTTGGCATCATCACCCCCAGCTGCATACTACCACCTTCACCCTCCACTTCACCCAATATGCGCAGGGTAAGGAAGTGTATGCCGACGACATCCACTTGTATGTGCCGCCCACTGGTGGGCGTTTTCAAGGCTTTGTTGCCAAAATTATGAGCGACAACCCGCGCTTGGCCGCCAAAGCCTAACTTTGCCACGCCACCCCCTTGCGGGGGTGGCTTTTTTTTGGTGAAATGCAGCATGCACAAAGCCCCCAAAATGCTCATTACCGGCGCTACCAGCGGCATTGGTTGGGCGCTGGCCGTGGCGGCGGTGCAAGCAGGGTATGTTGTAGGGGTTACAGGCCGCAGAAAAGAGCGTTTACAAGCCCTGCAACACCAATTAGGCAAACAGCGTTGCCACATTGCGGCGTTCGATATCACCGCCCCCGATGCCACCAAACACCTGAACAATTTGGCCAAACGCATGGGGGGCCTCGATATTTTTGTGGCCAATGCAGGCACAGGCTATGTAGAAAGCGCCCTCAACCACGCGCAAGAACGCGCGACGCTGGAGGTGAACGTACTGGCGTTTTACGAAAGTGTACATTGGGCCGCCACCACCTTTGTGCACCAAGGCCATGGCCATTTGGTAGGCATCACCAGTTTTGCCACCACCCATGCCAACAGTTACACGCCTATGTACAATGCCACCAAAGCCTTTAATGCCCGCTATTTGGCAGGTTTACGCCGTTGGCTGCAACGCTATGGCCACGCCGTGGCGGTCACCGATATCCGCCCTGGGTTTGTGGCCAGCGAAATGACGGACGGCATACCAGGTAAGTTTTGGGAAGCTCCCGCCGATGTCGCCGCGCGCGCTATTCTGGCCGCCATACAACGCCGCGCCCGCGTGGCTTACATTACCCGCCGCTGGGGCTGGCTGGCGCAAGTGGTGAAAGTGCTCGATTTTTTTGGCTATGCCCCCTAACCCTATGAGCCACCCCAAGTTCCGCATTTATCAAGGCATAGCCTGCTTAGAAACCCCCAGCCCCACAGGCCACCGCTGGTGGGACCAAGGCTTGCGCTTGGCCTATACGCCTTACCCCATTGCCCGCATAACCCGTGTGCAATATGGCACCCTGCAAGGCAGCGGGCGCATGGTGCTGGCCGCATGGCTAGAGGCTGAACAGGCGTGGGTGGCCATTAACCTCCCCCGCTCCGATATCCTCGCCCTGCAAGCCGCAGGCCTCTACCCCAGCACCATGCCACAGCCTTATACTGAAAGGCCCAACTATTCGCCACCGCCAGCTTAGCGTTACTCTCCTGCCTCGTCAGTGGCAGATTCTGTGGTAGAAGAAACTTCAGGCACAGCGGCCTCCGCCTTCACCTCAGCCTTTGCCGCCCCATGGGTGCAGCCCAGCAGGCGCACATCGGCCTGCGGGTAGTCTAACGTGCTGATGTCGGTAAACGTGTTGTACATCCACCCTTTAAACAGGGTGACTTTGGCGGTTTTTTCTTGCTCGGCTGCGGCATTGGCTGTGGCAGTGGCGGCTGGGCCTTCCACCTCCAACCATGCCACATCTTGCCCCAATACACGGCCAAAATTGGCGCGGCAAGCGCGCAGGGTCAGGGTTAAATCGCCCACGGTTTGGGGCACATCGGCCTTCAGTGTCACATCATCCACCTCATTGCTGGCAAAGGTGAGCACACGCACCTTCGCCCGCCCACCTGTCACCACGGGTGCTGGCTTCGTTGCAGGTTTTGCCGTATCGGCCTGTTGAATAATTTGAGAAATCGGGTCGTTCGGCGTCACATCGGCCGCATCGGTCACAGGCGTTTCTTGCCCATAAGCCGCGCCCGCCATCGCCAAAAACAGGCTGAACGCCCTTGCCGCACCAACCCGCATCATGACGCCAGCAGTTCCCGAATGCTCCGCAGCTCTTGCGCCAGTTGGCGGTTGGTGAGCACTTCGGTAAGCTCGGTGGCAATGGCCTCGCCTTTGTTTTTCTTTAAATACACTTGGACACCTTTAATGGTGTAGCCTTCATCGTACAGCAGGGTTTTAATGCGGCGCAGCAGGGCCACGTCTTGTGGGCGATAAAAACGGCGGCCAGCTTGGCGCTTCATAGGCTTCAAATCTTTAAACTTGCCCTCCCAAAAGCGCAGCACATGGGTGGCAACGCCCAGCTCTTCTGCCACTTCGCTAATGGTGCGGTAAGCGGTGGCCGATTTGCTGGTGAGCGATTCCCGCGTATAAACCAACTCTGGCGCGGCCTCCACAGCAGGCACAGCCTTGAGGGCAAAAGGGTCATCGGTGGGGGTGGGGGCAGAACTGCGGAGGAAAGCAAATGTTTTCATACCGCGGCTTTCTGCTTAAGCACCTTGATTCACTTGATCTTTCAGCACATGCGAAGCGCGGAAGACCATCACCTTGCGTGGGGTAATGGCCACTTCTTTCCCCGTTTTGGGGTTGCGGCCCACGCGTTGGCGCTTGGCGCGCACGGCAAAGTTACCAAAGCCAGAAATTTTCACGGTTTCGCCTTTTTCAAGGCTGCGGGTGAGCACATCGAACATCTCATCCACCAAGTCGCCCGACATTTTACGGGTCAAGCCCACTTCATGGAAGACAGCTTCGGCAAGGTCAGCGCGTGTGACAGATTTGGGTTTTCTCATATTTTTCCTCTTAGCCCCTTTTATTCTTCACGTATTCTGAAAGACCGTAAAACTATTGTCAAGCGATACAATACGTTATTTGCAACTGGCTGCAAAAAGCCGAAAGTGTACATTTTATAGAGTCAGCACCGCTTCCGCCCAGGTAAACCCAGCCCCAAAGGCTTGGAATAAAACAGTATCCCCTTTTTTCAACCGCCCATCGCGCCATGCCGTATCCAGCGCCAAAGGGATAGACGCGCCCGACGTATTGGCATGCCGATTCACCGTCACCACCACTTTTTCCATAGGCATATTTGCCGCTTTGGCGGCCGCTTCGATAATGCGTAAGTTGGCTTGGTGGGGAATCAACCAATCCACATCAGCCACATTAACCCCATGTTTTTGCAACCATTTTTCATCAACCCCACCCATGGCACGCACGGCGTGGCGGTAGACTTCCTTGCCATTCATGGTCACCACCCCTGCTGTGCCGGTGGTGGCAGTGCCGCCGCTGGAAATGAGCAATTTTTCTTGGCTGCCATCGGTATGCAGCTTTACATCCAACAAACCACCTTGTTTATCAGATACTTGCAACACCGCCGCCCCCGCTCCATCGCCAAACAAAAAGCAGGTGCCGCGGTCGCTCCAGTCTAACAGTTTGGTAAACGTTTCTGCACCAATCACCAGCACATTGGTGGCACGGCCCGCTTTGGCAAAGCCATCGGCCACCGCCAAGGCATATAAAAAACCACTGCACGCCGCCTGAATATCCATAGCAAAACAATAGCTTGGCGCAGAAATATCACCATGCACCTGAGCTGCCACGCTGGGGAAGGTGTTATCGGGCGTGCAGGTGGCCACTACAATCATATCCAATTGCTGCGCGGTTAACCCTGCGTTTTCTAACGCTTTTTTGGCGGCCGCTGTGGCCAAGGTGCGGGTGCTTTCCCCTGCCCCGCAG
>JBAQUW010000150.1:0-6993 GCA_049297755.1 Alphaproteobacteria bacterium | reverse complement strand
GTGCTGGCGGGGGCAAATAATTTCATACCCACAAATGTGGCAGCCAGGGCAAGAACAATGGTGAGTAAGCTATGCTTCATGGGCTACTCGTCATTGCCGCCTAGGCGAATATCAATGTAGGCTTTTTGGCGCAGGTCGCGCAGAAAACGGCGGCTGGCCAGTTCAGTGCGGTTGTCGGTCAGGCGTTCGCGCACGCGGGTGCGATATTCCTCTAACTTCTCGCTCACTTTGCTGCGGGTGGCGGCAATGAACAGTACTTGTGCTTCGGCCTCATTTTCTACCACCTCGCCCGCACGGTTGGCCCTAGGTTTAGCCTCTGGTTTGGTGATGGAGCTGCGCAACACGGTGGGCAGGGCGTCGGGTTGAATCCAGCCCACATGTTTGCTGCCTGCAAAGGCTGTGTTTTCCTTATTATTGGCCAAAAAGGTTTCAATATCGGTGGCGCTGCGGGCGTCGTCGGCCAAGTTGTTTAGGCTTTTCAGCAGTTGTTTTTTAGCTTTTTTGTCGGCGGGAAGCTGGGCGGAAACCAGCCAAACGTCCCATTCCGCCACCGGCGTGGTTTGAATGGCAGGGGTAATGCGCGTGCGCTCCAGCTTTAAAATATGCCAGCCGCTGCTGCTTTGAATGGGTTTGCTCACGGCGCCTTCCGCCATGGTGGTGATGACTTTATCGAGCTCGGGCAAAATCTCACCCGCCGCAAACCAGCCCATGTAGCCGCCTTGGCGGGCGTTGCTGTCTTCGCTATAGGTGCGGGCCAGTTGGGCGAATACGGCGGTGGAGGAGGTGGCCGATGTGTTCACTTGGGTAGCAATGTCTTTGATGCGCGCGGCGGCAGTGGCGCCATTTTCACCTTCGGCAGAGAGGAAAATTTGCGCAATTTCGTATTCTTTCACATCTTTGGCGGTCATCATGCCTTGAATCAGGCGGTCAATTTCGATATTTGAAACAATGACATCGGGTCGCACGGCGCGGTTTACCACTTTATTCCAGCGCACTTGGGCGGCCACTTTATCGCGCGCTTCGGCCTCAATGCCTTTCACCAAGGTGGCATAGGCTTCTTGGCTTAACTTGTTGTTTTGAATAATCATGGCTTCGGCCTGCCGCAGTTCGTCTTTGCTCACGGTCATGCCGCGGGGGGTGGCGTATTGGATAATCAGTTCTTCATCCACCATATCGGCCAAGTTTTTTTTGTAGAGGGCAAGGCGCTGCATGGGGCTGAGGTTGCCATTGGTTTGGCGCAGGCTGAGTTGAAAGCGTTGGTCTAGGTCGCTGCGCAAAATTACGGCGTCGTTCACCACGGCCACCATGCCATCTTCCCACTGTACTGGGGCGGCGTGGGGGGTGGCGGTTGCGCATACCAAAAAGGCCAGAGCAGGTGCTATAAGTTTCATCATGGGGGCGATAGTAACCCGTGTTGCGGGCGGTTTCAAATGGTTATGTCTATTTAAAAACAAAGTTGCCCTGTTTTTCTTAAAACAGGGCGTGCTGACTGTCGGGCGGCCCAGCAACGTGTGCCGCTCCATCCATACCAAGTGGGGGTTTTTAAGGCGCAAAGCCTTATGCCGAACCCGTGACTTGGTGGAGTTTTCCATGCCGCCACGACAGTGGAGCATCAGGGGTTTGCCGAACGGCTCGGCAAAAGCCCCCTTGGAGGGAGGTGCGCCCGTAGGCGCTGGAAAAACTCGCTTAAATCAAACAACCACAACCGCAACGGGCTTATACACGGCGGCCTTGCGGCGACGGTGTATATCCCCAAATTTCGTTCCTTTACTGGTGATGGCTAAACGCCAACACCCATACAAGCGGCAAATTGGGTGGCTTGATGTTGAAAAAGGAACGCTGCGGTAGGTTGCAAGATAAGACCAGAGTCATAGTTAACGCTACAATAGCCATGGTGTGGCGCAAGGGTTGTTTGTGGTTTGTGGCAATAAAAGCAAGGCGGTGTGGTAGCTATGTAACAGTGTTGGATATATCTATTTAAGTGTTTCTATGTTATAGCTTTTCTATGAAGTGCACCGCCGCCACCCCCGTGACCCGTTTGGCCAAAAGGGCCGATTTTGTGCGGCTCACCAAAGCGGGGCATAAGCACGCCAGCAAAAGTTTTTTACTGCAATATCAGGTTCAAGGACCAAAAGACAAGGAGGGTGAGGGGCAGGGGGCTGAGGCTGGCGTGCGCATTGGCTTTACGGTCAGTAAAAAGTTCGATGCACGGGCGGTGTATCGCAACCGCGCCAAGCGGCGGCTGAAGGCGGCGGTTGACCAATTTACCCGCCTGAACCCCCAATTTACCGCGCCTGCGCTGAACCTGTGTTTTATTGCCCGCGCCGCACTCACCACCACCACCCACCCCCACTTATTGGCCGAGGTGGAAAAGGCCCTGCGCGCGGCGGGCTGCCAGATATAAGACTGTATGCTTAACCAAACACAACATGTTGTGTTTGGTGTGATGTTATGGTTTAATAACTCTACAAATTGGGTAAGGAGTCGTCCCTTCATTTAATGGAACAGTGTCAAACTCTCAGCGTGGTTTAGCCTTGCGTGATGCGGGCGGCGCGTTTTTCTTCCTCCACCCACTTGAATGAAAGATACTTCCATGACAGACATTTTAAACCACGATTTGCGCCAAACCGACCCCGCCCTGCAAGCGGCGTTAGATGCCGAACTGGCCCGCCAGCAAGACTGGATTGAGCTGATTGCTAGCGAAAATATTGTGAGCCGCGCCGTGATGCAAGCCCAAGGCAGTGTGCTGACCAACAAGTATGCCGAAGGCTACGCCCACAAACGCTACTATGGCGGTTGCCATGCGGTGGATATTGCCGAAGATTTGGCCACCCAACGCGCGTGCCAGTTGTTCAACTGCCAATTTGCTAATGTGCAGCCGCACAGCGGCAGCCAAGCCAACCAAGCGGTGTTTTTGGCGCTGTTGCAGCCGGGCGATACCTATTTGGGCATGGCGCTGGACCAAGGCGGCCACCTGACCCACGGCAGCCCCGTGAACATGAGCGGCAAATGGTTTAAGCCCGAACATTACGGCATTACCGCCGAAGGCCTGATTGATTACGATGCCTTGGAAGCCAAAGCCAAGGCGGTGCAGCCTAAGCTGATTATTGCGGGCTTTAGTGCTTACCCCCGCAAGCTAGACTTTGCCCGTTTCCGCGCCATTGCCGATAGCGTGGGTGCCTTGCTGATGGCCGATATTGCCCACGTGGCGGGCTTGGTGGCGGTGGGCGCTTACCCCAACCCGTTCCCCCACGCCCATGTGGTAACCACCACCACCCACAAAACCTTGCGCGGCCCCCGTGGCGGCATGATTTTGTGCAACGATGAAGCGTTGGCCAAAAAGTTCAACAGCGCTATCTTTCCTGGGCTTCAGGGTGGCCCGCTGATGCATGTGATTGCGGGCAAAGCCGTGGCCTTTGGCGAAGCACTGCAGCCAGAGTTTAAAGGTTACATTCAGCAGGTGGTGAACAACGCCCGCGTGTTGGGCGAAACCTTGGTGGCCGAAGGCTTCAACTTGGTGAGCGGCGGTACCGATAACCACTTGTTGTTGCTGGATTTACGCGCCCAAAACCTCTCAGGCAAAGATGCCGAAACGGTGCTGGATATGGCGGGGCTCACCTGCAACAAAAACAGCGTGCCGCAAGACCCCCTTGGCCCACAAAAAACCAGCGGTATCCGCTTAGGTTCGCCAGCCTGCACCACGCGCGGCTTTGGTGAAGCCGAGTTTGTGCAGATTGGCCACTGGATTGCCCGCGTGCTGAAAGCCATGCAACAAGGCGAGGAACAAGGCCGCGCCGAAGCGGCCAAAGTGCGGGCGGAAACCTTGGCGCTGTGCCAAAAGTTCCCGCTGTATCAGTACCTTAGCACTGGTTGCAATACTGCCAAAAAGTGTGCCTAAATAACAACACAGAAGAAACGGGTGAGAACATGAGCAGGCTGTTAACGAAAGGGTATGTTGCATGAAATGTCCATTTTGTGGCAACGAAGACACAGCCGTTAAAGATTCTCGCCCTTCTGACGATGGTAAGGTGATTCGGCGCCGCCGCGAATGCGAGCAATGCGGTCGCCGTTTCACCACCTTCGAGCGTTTTCAGGTGCAGCAAATTATTATTGTGAAGCGCAACCAACAGCGCGAGCTGTTCGACCGCGACAAGCTCACCAAAAGTATTCTCACCGCCATGCGCAAGCGGCCGGTCAGCCAAGCCAGCGTGGCCCAAGTGGTGAGCGACATTGAAAGCACGCTCACCGAACAAGGCAAAAGCGAAGTCACCAGCCAAGAAGTGGGCCAACTGGTGCTGCATTATTTGAAGGATTTGGACTTTATTGGGTATATTCGCTACGCCTCGGTGTATAATTCGTTCAGTTCGCCAGAAGATTTCTCGGAATTTATTGACGACTTGGCCAAAAACCGCTAAAGCCAAGCCATGACCGAACACACAAACGAACCCTTGGGCGAGCAATTTAACGCCACCGCCACCACCGATGACCCGCGCACTGAGGCACGGCTGTGTGCCATTCAGGCCGTGTATCAATGCCGCCTGATTGGCGAAGATGTGCGCCATGTGCAAGAGACGTTTTTAAAAGGCCCTGTGGCCAGCCGCAAGGCCAATAAGGCGTTGTTTGCGGCCTTGCTCACCGCCACCATGCTGGAACAGCCCCGCTTTGCGCAACTGATTGCCAACCATTTGAAGGACGGCTGGACGGTGGAACGCCTCGACACCACCATGCAAGCTTTACTCCTGACCGCCGTGGCCGAACTTTCCACCCAAGCGGAAGCCGAGCCCAAAGTGGTGCTGGGCGAATATGTGGCCTTGGCCCGCGCGTTTTTTGATGACAAACAAGCTGGCTTTGTAAATGGCATTCTCGATAAAATTGCCCGCGTGGTGCGGCCAGAAGTGTTTGTGTCATAACACGGGGATTGCGTACCCTTGTGTCTTGCCAGCTCCAGCTGGCATCCATTTATCGGTTGGGATGAACGTTGCATATGAAGGGTAAATGGATCCCAGCTTTCGCTGGGAAGACACAGTTTTGTTTAGGTTTGTGGCGTGTTGAATTGTATGCTAAACAGTGCGTGTTACCAAAAACGCGAAAAGGACCAACCTATGAGCGATAGAACCATCGTTATTTTTGACAATGAATACACCACTTGGCAAGGCGCCAAGGAAAGTAACTGGGGCGCCGGCAATGGCTGGTGCCGTGAACTGGTGCAAATTGCCGCCATAAAACTGAAGCCTGGCCAGCCATGGCAAGAGGCACAAACCTTGGAGGTCATGGTGAAGCCCATCATTAACCCCATCCTCAGCGACACGTTCATTCAGCTGACGGGTTTAACCCAAGAGCGGGTTGACCGCGAAGGAGTGACGCTGGACGCTGCCTTTGGGTGGTTGAGCCTTTTTGCCTTGGGTGACCCAACGCTGCAGTTCTATAGCAACGGTAACGACCGCAGCCAGTTGGCGGAAACTGCGGGCTTCCACAAAGTGCCGTTCCCCATGGATTGGCAGCGGTTTCATAACTTCCGCGAACCGTTGTATGCGCAGTTGGAGGCGTGCTTGGGGCACAAAATCAACCGCAAAGACTACCCCAGCGGGCGGGTGTACGAACTGCTGGGACTCACGCTACCCTCAGCCCAAGTGCACAACGCTTTGCATGATGTGTACAGCCTTGCCGCTACGCTGCAAGAACTGGAAAATCGCGGTTTTCCCGTGCCACTGCCAGAATAAACCAACGCGCCCCTTTTCAGGGGCGCGTTTTTTTACACATACATGCCGCCATTAACATGCAGGGTGGTGCCAGTGATGTAGGCCGCTTCGGGGGACACCAAAAAGCGCACGGCTGCCGCCACTTCTTCCGCCTTGCCAAAGCGTTTGGCGGGGATTTGCGCATTGAATTCTTCCACCAATTTTTCGGGTATGGCCTTGGTCATGTCGGTTTCGATAAATCCAGGGGCGACACAGTTGACGGTCACCCCTTTGCGCGCCGTTTCCTTGCTCAGCCCTTTGGTGAAGCCCGTCAGCGCCGCTTTGCTGGTAATGTAGTTGGTTTGGCCAATATTGCCCATGTGGGCGACGATGCTGGAGATATTCACAATCCGTCCAAAGCCCTTTTTGCTCATGGCGGGCAGCAAGGCGCGGGTGAGGGCGACTGCCGCGTCTAAGTTCACGCGCAGCACATCGTTCCATTGGTCTTCGCTTTGCCGAACAAATAACGCATCGCGCGTAATACCAGCATTGTTTACCAAAATATCCACACTGCCCGCTTGCAGCGCCAGTTTAGCCACACCTTCAGGGGTGTTTAAATCGGCCACAATATAACGGCTGCAACCCAGCTCGGCGGCTGCAGCGGCGCAGCTTTCTTCGTTGCTGCCGCTGATAATCACATCAGCGCCACCGTGCTTTAAGCTGGCGGCAATGGCCTTGCCAATGCCACGGCTGCTGCCAGTCACAAGGGCGGTGAGTCCAGAAAGGTTGGCAAAGGTCATGTTTAAAATCCTTATGTTATGAGGGAAACGTCAACATCACGCCGTCATGCCAGCGGAGGCTGGCATCCAGGAGTCGATGGACAATACACCCAAAGCGTAAAAAAACGCCAATGCCGTATCCGAGGACTACTGGATTCCCGCCTTCGCGGGAATGACGACATTTTTCAACGCCTTCAGCCTACTTTATAGAATGGTTGCCAAGTAAGCGTCAATGGTCTGTGGATTGTTTAACGCATGGCCAGTCAGCGGGGTGGCTTGCCGTTTGGCCAAGCCCGCCAACACATTGCCTACGCCTAGCTCTAGCACGGTGGTCACTCCTCTGTCTGACAATGCCGCCATGCTTTCGCGCCATTTCACGGTGGAGGTAATTTGTTCCACAAGGTGTTTCTGGATGGTCGCGGCATCAGTTGTCGCTTGCGCCGTGGCGTTCATCATCAGGGGCAGGGTAGGCGTGGCAAGGGGCATGGTGGCCAAGCGCTCGGCCACCACCTTAGCCGCGGGGGCTAGGGCTGGGG
>JBAQUW010000149.1:0-12961 GCA_049297755.1 Alphaproteobacteria bacterium | reverse complement strand
AATTTATATAACCCGCAAGCAGGAAATATTTATATCGATGGGTTGGAAATTCGCCAACTCGACCCCGCTGACTTGCGCGCCCACTTAAGCTATGTGCCGCAAAACGCCATGCTGTTTAAAGGCACCTTGCGTGAAAACTTGCTGATGGCCAACCCCCATGCCACTGATGAGCAATTGCTGGCTGCCGCCGAAATGAGCGGTGTCATGGACTTTGCCCGCCGCCACCCCATGGGGTTTGATATGCCGATTGGCGAAATGGGCACAGGCCTTTCCAGCGGCCAAAAGCAGGCCGTAGGCATTGCGCGGGGCATTTTGCGGGCGGGCGATGTGGTGGTGCTGGACGACCCCACCAGCGAAATGGATAACCGCAGCGAAGAGTGGATTAAGCAAAACATGGCCAAGTGGACGCAAGGCAAAACCATGATTCTTATTACCCACCGCGCCCCTATGCTGGAACTGGTAGATAGGCTGATTGTGATGGATTATGGCCGCATTATTGCCGATGGCCCCAAAGACGATGTGTTGAAAGCTTTACGCAGCGGTCAAATGAAAGCAGCACAAGCATGAGCATCTCACCCAAGAAAAAAACGGTTCAACGCAGCTGGTCAGAGCGCCTGACCATTTGGCAAAAGTTGTTTGATAAAGCGCTGACGCAAAAGTTTTTTAACAGCCATTGGGAAGATGGCGCGTTTATGGACGATGTGCGCCAAGCCACCCTGCGTGGTGTGCACCCCATGGCCAACCTGTTGTTTTATACCATGGGCGCGTTTATTCTGCTGTTTTTGGTGTGGGCTGCTTTTGCGCAGCTCGATGAAACCACACGGGGCGATGGCGCGGTGATTCCTTCAGGCAAAGTGCAAACCGTGCAGAACTTAGATGGCGGTTATGTAAAGGAAATCCTTGTTCGGCAAGGCGATGTGGTGGAAAAAGATGACGTGCTGTTGGTGATTGATAACAGCGGCGTGGCCAGCAGTTTTGAAGAACGCAAAGCCCGCTATTACAATTTGCTGGCCAATGTGGCGCGGTTGGAGGCCGAGGTTTCTGGCGCCAAACCTGTGTTCCCGCCAGAATTAGAAACCAACGCGCCGCGTATGTTGGAAGAAGCCAATAACTTATATTTGTCGCGCGTGGGCGAGGTGCAATCGGCCATGGAAGTGCTGGAACGCCAAGTAGAACAACGCCGTAACGAGTTGACCGATGCCAAAAGCCAAGCGGAAAAAACGCTGAAAAATTGGAAATTATCCCGCCAAGAGTTTGATATGGCTAAGCCGATGAAAGACCGCGGCGTGATTTCAGAAGTGGAATTGCTGCGCTTGGAACGCGAAACCACGGCCCTAGAAGGCGATAAGGAAACCGCGCGGTTAAGCGTGCCCAAGGCCGACTCTGCCCTGCGCGAAGCCCAAAGCCGCTTGAAGGAAGCAGGCCTGAAAGCACAAAACGAAGCCCGCCAAAAACTGGGCGAAGCGCGCGATGAATTGGCGCGGATTAAGGAAGTTTTGAAGGGCGATTCTGACAAAGTGGACCGCACCACTGTGCGGGCTCCCGTGCGCGCGGAAGTGAAGCAGGTGCTCATCAATACCGTGGGTGGGGTGATTCAACCCGCGCAAGATTTGGTGGAGCTGATTCCGTTGGACGATAGCCTGCTGGTAGAAGCCAGAATTAAGCCGCAAGATATTGGTTTTATTAGGCCTCGGCAAGAAGCGGTGGTGAAAATTACGGCCTACGACTTTGCCATTTATGGCGGTTTAGATGGCTTGGTGGAAGGCATTAGCCCTGACACCGTGACTGACGAAGAAGGCAACGCCTACTATGTGATTAAAGTACGGACAAATAAGAACTTTTTGGGCGACGACGCCAGCAAATTGCCCATTATTTCGGGCATGGTGGCCACGGTGGATATTCTCACCGGCAAGAAATCGGTGCTGGATTATTTGCTGAAACCCTTGCGCAAAGCGCGGGAGAAGGCGTTGCATGAACGCTAGGTTTTCCGCCATTTTTTGCCTCATGTGCATTTTCGGCTCCGTTTCGGTACAAGCGGAACAACTGTTTGATTATATTGGGTTTAAAGCGGGCAATTTGGGTGCTCTGCCGCGCTGGAAACGGGTGTTGGATAAGCTGGAATATGAACGCGGTGTGTACAGTCGATGCGATGCCGATATCAAGCAATGCAAAACGCCCGCTTTGGTGAGCTGGCGCGCCTTTGTGGCCGAGCAAAAAGGCTTGCCGCCGCGCGCCCAACTTTCGGCCGTCAACCGGTTTGTCAACCGTTGGCCTTATGTCACAGATGATGTGTTATGGGGGCGGAGCGACTATTGGGCTACCCCCCTGGAATTCATTGAAAACTCAGGAGATTGTGAAGATTATGCCATTCTCAAATATGTCACACTTCGCAGTTTGGGCTTTGCGCCTGATGATGTGCGCATTGCCGTGGTGCAAGACACCGTGCGCAACATTGCCCACGCGATTTTGATTGCCGATGAAGGGGGGCAGCGTTATGTGTTGGATAGCCTGTTTACGGCGGTGCTGGAGCAGGGTAGACTGATGCAGTACGCGCCTTATTATACGGTGAATGAAAATGCCCGGTGGACGTATGTATCTCCCCTTGGCCACACCGCCCGCAAGTTTGCCAGATAATGTATTGATGAATAAGGAGAAAAACCATGGCTGATAAAAAGAAACCTCTGAAAAAAGCCCCACCCAAGGCAGTGGTTAAAAAAACCGCCGCCAAACTTGCGAAGGACAAAGAAACCGTTGAAATTGCGGCAAAATTTGCTGCGCCAAAAGCAGCGCCAATGCCTGCGCCACGGCCACAATCGAATGCGGTGAGCACGTTTATACGCTATGGCATTGCGCCCAGTTTGCAAAAGTTGCCGCAATTGCCTGCGGCGTTGCCCGTGCGCACGTTTGCAAAGTGGGCGGCTGGCGCCATTGTGGCGGTGCTGTTGGTGGGCCTATGGTTGGCACATACGTTGGTGGATGCCCGCCAAGATGATTTGGTGGCGGAAATTAAAGACCGCGTGGCTATTCAGGCCACTGGCCGCGCCAGTGTGGTGAGTGAGTGGTTGAATGGCCAAATTCAGCTGGCCGATAACCTGACCAATGCCGAATTGATGCGCTTGTACGCCGCAGAAATGACCATGGACAGCGGCGAGCAAGGCAGCGAACTGCGCAGCGCCTTGGTGGCCCAACAGCCATATATGCAGCAAACCCTGCGGGAGTTTGTGACGCGCAACCGCTTGGCCGGCGCGTATGTGCTGAACCGTGCGGGTGAAGCCTTTTTGGCCAGCAGCCCCATGGAAACCTTTTCGCTGAGCCAACAAAGTGGCGTAAATGGCGTGTTTGTGACGCGTACCGCCCAAGTGCTGGGAGCTTACAAGCAAGGTGATGCCTTGGTGGTGGATATTTTGAAGCCTATTTTTGTGCTGGATGATGAAAACCAAAACCCTGCCGTGAGTGCGGTGTTTATGATGACCGTGCCCATGAGCGACAAACTGGCCACGTTGCTGGACGTGGGCCCCTTGGCGCGTGATGGCGAGCAAGCCCACTTGCTGCAACGCCAAGGCTTGGAAAACTTGGAATGGGTGAAGGCCGAGGGGGTAGAAACCTTGCCCGTGGCCGAGCCTGATTTGGCCAAGCAGGCTGTGGGTGCGGCGGCAGCCATCAGCAGCCCTGTGGCGGGCGATCAAGCCTTTGTGGCGGTGTTGCCGGTGGGTGAAACGCCGTTCCGCATTTTGCATGAATTTAAAGCCAAAAAAGCCTTGGCGTTTATGAGCCTGTATCGCAATGGCGTGTATGGCATTGTGACCTTGGCCTTGCTAGCCTTGGTGGCCTTGGCGTTGTTTGCTGTGGGGCATTTGCTGGCGCAGCGTAATAAGGCGCGGGTGCGTCACCAAGCCAAAACCATGGAGGCATTGGTGCGTGCCATTGAAATTCGTGACCCCTATTTGAGCGGCCACCATGACCGTATTAGCCGCTTGGCCGTGCAGCTGGGGAACGATT
Source organism: Alphaproteobacteria bacterium (assembly GCA_049297755.1). Classification (GTDB taxonomy): domain Bacteria; phylum Pseudomonadota; class Alphaproteobacteria; order UBA2136; family JAPPOO01; genus JBAQUW01. Next base: position 8,962 of record JBAQUW010000149.1, on the reverse strand, counting down.
TGCAGCTGGCGGTGCGCGAGCGCAGCACGTTGTTTTATGCCGCCCAACTTTCGGGCATTGGTAAAATTTTCATTCCACAGGATATTTTTAACAAGCGTGGCAAACTGACGGAAGACGAACGGCAGGTGATGGAATCGCACATTCTGCACGCCCTGCGGGTGTTGGAAGGCATTGAGTTTGACCTGCCCATTGCCCCCGTGATTGGCCAAATGTGTGAACGGTTGGACGGCACGGGCTACCCCGATGGGCGTAAGGGCGAGGACATTAACCAACTTTCTCGCATATTGGCGGTGTGCGACACATGGTGCGCCATGACACGCCCGCGTGCTTACCGCGATGCGTTGGATAACGCGACGGTGATTCAGCACTTGCAAGAGAACAAGGCCAAGTATGACGTGGCGGTGGTGCAGGCTTTGGCCAAGCGGGTGGCTTAGACATGTCGATTCCTGACGAGCCACTTTTCCCCAAACCTTATACCGAGCTGGATGACGAGCGGTATGAGGATGTTTTGGCGGCTTTGGCGGATAAGCCCCAGCGCTTGCGTGGTTTGTTGGCGCCGTTGCACCCTGCTGATATTGCCGATGTGATTGAACGCTTGCCGCTGAAACAGCGGGCGCAGCTGATTACGCATGTGAGTGAAGATGTGTTGGGCGATGTGCTTTCGGAATTGGAAGAAACCGCGCGCGAACATTTGCTGAAAACGCTACAACCGCAAGAAGTGGCGGATATTCTAGAAGAGTTGGAATCGGACGATGCGGTAGACTTGGCCCACAGCTTAGAAGAAGCCTTGCCTACGACCTTAGACCAAGAGGCGCCTGACGGGCTGGATGCGCAAGAAAAAAGACTGTTCCGTTACGAACGCGACACCGCTGGCGGCATGATGCAGCTGGAAGTGGTGACGGCGATGCCGACGCAAAAGGTATCGGACATGCTGAAATTTTTGCGCACCAACCATGCTGATATGCCAGATAAGCCTGGGACGATTTTTGTGGTGAATGAACGGCGGAAGTTGTTGGGCACAGTGTCGCTCTCGCGCTTGGTGAAGTGCCCACTGAACAGCACGTTGGAAAGCATTATGCGCTTGCAGCCGTTGGTGGTGGAGCCGGAAGATACCCGCGCCGATGTGATTAGTATGTTTGAAAAGTATGATATCCACAACTTGGCGGTGGTGAATAACAAAGGCCAGTTGCTGGGGCGGATTGCGATTGACGACGTGCTGGACGCCATTATGAGCGAGCACGAGCGCGAAGTGCGCCGTTTGGGTGGTTTGGACGAGAAGGACGATTTGTTCAGCCCCGCCAAAGACACCACGCGCAAACGCTTGCCGTGGTTGATTATTAACTTGTTTACGGCCATTTTGGCTTCTTCTGTGGTGGCGATGTTTGAAGGCACGATTGAAAAATTGGTGACCTTGGCGGTGCTGATGCCCATTGTGGCCAGCATGGGGGGCAATGCCGGCACCCAAACGCTGACGGTGATGGTGCGCGGTTTGGCCACAGGCCAAATTACCAAGCAAAACGCTATGGCGTTGCTGAGCAAAGAGCTGACGGTGGGCAGCTTAAATGGCCTTGTTTTGTCTGTGATGTTGGGGATTGGGACGTTTGCTGTGTATGGCGATTGGCGCTTAGGGCTTACCATTGTGCTGGCCACCATTGCCAACCACTTGTTTGCGGCGGCGGCGGGGCATGTGATTCCGATGTTCCTGAAAAAAATGGGCTACGACCCCGCCATTACTAGTGGCGTGTTTGTGACAACGGTGACCGATGTGGGTGGGTTTTTCACCTTTTTGGGGTTGGCCACGCTGCTGTTGTTGTAAGAGGCTGGTAAATGCTTTATAAGCGATAGCTATGAGTGTACACAATTCTGCCGCATTGCCTGTTCCTGCTGAGGCCGATGGCCTGCGGCTAGACCGTTTTTTGTTGGAGCAGTTCCCCTTCACGCGCTTTAACGATGTGCAGCGGTGGTGTCGCACGGGGCAAATTCGGTTGAACGGCAACCGCGTGAAGCCCAACCAGCGCCTTGAAGCAGGGCAAGAGGTGCGCTTGCCGCCGTTTTTGGCTGCGCGGCATGGCAATGAGGGGGAAGGGGAGAAACCCGCTTTGTTGCCGCTGACAGCGAAGGAGCGCGAAGAAGTTTTAAGCTGGATGATTTACCAAGATGCGCAGCTCATTGCCATCAACAAACCCGCAGGCTTGCCCGCCCAAGCGGGCAGTGGCCATGTGCGCAGTGCCGACCGTTTATTGGCCATGGCCTTGAACGACATTATGCCCGCAGGGGGGCGCAAACAGGTGCGGCTGTTGCATAGGCTAGATAAAGTGACCAGCGGCGTATTGCTGTTTGCCACCACGCGTACGGCGGCAGAAGGGGTGGCCAGCCAGTTCCGCGACCGCAGTATGGATAAAACCTATGTGGCCGTGGTGCAGGGGAATTTGCCTGAGGCGGCGGGGGTGATTCGGGCACCTCTCATGAAAGAAGGCACACGCATTGTCGTGCGCCCTCAAGGAGATAGTGCGGAGACGGAGTATAAAGTTTTAGGGCAGCCTTTGGCAGGCTTTACCACCGTGCAATTGCACCCTAAAACGGGCCGCATGCACCAATTGCGCGTGCACATGGCGCACTTGGGTTGCCCCATGGTGGGCGATGTGACGTATGGCTGGGAGGGGGAGATACCTGCCCCATGGCGTGCGGTGGGCGATAATATTTTACTGCATGCGCAAAGCTTAACCTTGAAGCATCCCAGCACAGGGGAGAGCGTGACGATGACGGCGCCGTTGCCGGCGTATTTTCCACCGCTTGCTTGACGTTTAAAATTTTGTATGCCATACGGTGGCGTGCGAAAAACTTAACCTTTTTAATGGAGATGCCCCATGGGTGCCCCTAAGTTTGATATGAATGATACTTCTGCCCCTGCCGTGACAATGAACGATTTGCTGGAGATGGTGTTGTCTGGCGAGCTACATTATGCGGACGGTAGCAATGTTTATCGGACGCGCTGGGAGTGTTTGCTAACTGGCGACCTCACCAGCTTATTTATTAGAACAGCAGACGATAACATTTCATGCTTGGATCTTTACAGACCCGTGTCTTTCTCAAATGCAAGTGAGAAGAAAAGTCGCTTGTCTGGTGAAGGATTGCGATGCGCAAGCTTGCTTTTTGAAACAGCAAAAGTTGTGGCTGCCATTAAGCAAGCGCAGGCATGTATGGCAGAGGTGGCTAAGCTATCTCCACTTAAAGCAGCTTAAGCAGAAGCCGACCGCAAGGTCGGCTTTTTTTGCGCAAGCTGTTGGCGGGGGCGTGTGGGCTGTGTTACGCTGTTGCATAATAAAAAATCTGAGGGAAAATTTCATGCGTTGGGTAGTGCGGTTGTTGAAGCTGTTGGTTGTGCTGGTGGTGGTGGCCGTGGTGGCGGTGGCGGGCGGGTTGTATTACATTACCCACCAGCCGCCCAAGCAGGTGATGGAAGAGAATATTAAGCGCTTTACGGGCTTTACCGCGCACATTGAGGGTACGCCCACGTTGAGTTTGTGGCCTGCGTTGCATTTGACCATTGAGAAATTGACGATTGATGCCTTCTCGCAAGAAGGGGCTGAAAAAACGCCGTTATTTGTGGGCAATAACCTTGTGCTGCGCCTGCCCGATTGGTTTACCCTGCAACAAGGTGTGGCGGTGGAGGAGGTGGCCATGACCAACCCGACCATCAGCCTCATCAAACCCAAGGTGGGCATGGGCAATTGGGAAAACCCCTTTGCCCGTGGCGGTAAAAAAAGCGGTGGCGCGGTGGCATTTGTGCCCGTGAAAGCGCTGACCATTACCAACTTGAATTTTACCTACGACGACCGCGCGGCAGGCAAAACCACGCGTTTAACTGGCGCCAATTTTTCCATTGGCGGGGCTGATGCGGCGAAGATTCAACTGACAGCCACGGGGGCGCTTGATGGCAAGGCGTTTGATGTGCGCGGGCAGGCGGATATTCGGGATATTGTCAACGTGCCTGTGACGTTGCGTGCCGATGTGCCACAAGCGGCGGTGGTGCTGGACGGCGCGTTACAAGAGAGCGCCTTTTGGCAAGGCAAAGTGCAGGTGCAAAGCGCCGATGTGAAAGCCCTGCTGCGCACCTATGCCCCCCAAGCGGTATTGCCTGTGACGTTGGAAGGGCCGTTGACATTGGAAGCTGCTGGCCGCTTTGGGGCGGTGGAAGGCGAAGCTAAAAACCTGTTGCTGCGCGTGGGAGAGAGCGTGGATGTGGCGGGCCATGCTACCTATAATTTGGCCGATAAAGAACTCTCTACCAAGTTGACGTTTAACCCTTTAGATGCAACCAAGCTGGGCTTGTGCGGCAAAACACCTGATGGCGCCAGCCAACCAACCGAAGCCGCGGAAACACCGTGGAGCGACCGCCCCTTGGCCTTGGAAGGATTGCAAACGTGGAGTGTTGCGGCGGATATCAGCATCAAAACCTTGCGGTGTGTAGGTGTGCCTGTGCAAGCTGTGGCGTTCAAGTTGAAAACCGATAAACGCAGCGTAAGCCTTGAAAACCTGACCGCCAAATTGCCCAACCAAGGTTTGCTGACGGGCGATATGCGCACGGGCGTGCGCAATGGGCTCGATGGCCATGTGAATATTCAACTGGCCAATTTGCCCGTAGAAGCGTTTGTGACGGGCAAAATGGCGGAGAAATTGCGGTTGCCATTAGATGGTGATATCAAGCTGACCTTTGCGGGCACCACCACCCGCCAATTGGCGCAAAGTTTGGCAGGCAGCTTAGATTTTTCGGCGCAAGATGGCCAAATACCCGGAGCGGCTTTGGCGGGCATGGCGGTGAGCATGGAACGCTTGCTGGCGGGGGCTGTGAATCAAAACAGTGGCGGCGATTTGGATAAATTGGTGGCGAAATATGATGTGGAGCAAGGGGTTGCCACTGCCACAGATGTGCAAGTGCGCACGGCAGGTAGCCAGCTGAATGTGACGGCTACGGGCAAAATTGATATTGCGGCATGGGCGATTAACCACCGCATTGAGCCTGTGGTGAATGCTTCCACCTTGGTGAAGGTGCCAGTGACGATTCGGGGCAATTTAAGCCACCCCCAAATTGTGCCTGAAATTGCCAATTTGCAGAACCTTGGCACGGGCGTGGGCGCTGCCATTGGGGGGCCTTTGGGTGCCGCCATTGGTGCACAAATTGGGAACATTTTGGGCGGCGGTAATGGGCAGGTGGTGCAACCTTCTGTCACAACAAGTGGTACAGAAAGCACACCTGAGGCACCGCAACCTATCAACCCGTTAGACCGCTTGATTGAGAAAAACGTGAACAAAGTGCTGGGTATTGAAACGCCTGTAGTTGTGCCTGCGGCGCCAGAGGCGGCACCAGCGGACACAGAAGCCACACCACCAGCAATAGAGCCAGAACAGCTGTTGCAGGAATTGCTTCCTTTTGGCAATAAATAGCGTATAATTGGGCTCAATCATTCAAGAGGTTGGCCCATGAAAACGTTATTTAAGCTGTTGTTTACCACGGTGGTGGTGATGGTTGTGATTGTGCTGTTTGCGGGTGGCGGCTTGGTGCGGTATATCATCAATTTCCACAGCGAGCGCTTAACGGGGGTGGCCATGAGTGTGGCAGGGGCTGAGATGAGCATTCTCTCGGGCCAGCTGACCCTGACCAATGTGGCTGTGCATAACCCTGAAGGGTATAAAGGGCCACATGCTGCCACCATTGAAGAAGTGCAAGTGAATTTGCGGCCAAACAGTTTGCTGCAACCTGTGGTGCAAATTGACTACATTGGCGTGAAAGGTCTGCGCGTGGTGTTTGAAGGGGATATGAATAAAAACAATATTCAGGATATTCAACAGGCGTTGGATACCAAAGTGAATGCGCCGCAAGTAGAGGGTGATGGCGGGGCTGCTGCGCCAGAGACCGCGGGCAAAAAGCTGGCCATTGCCCATATGCAGGTGACGGGAAATAAAGCGGCATTTTATTTGGGGTTGCCGAATGCGGAAGCCGCCACGGTGGATTTGGGCGATTTGGAGCTGACCAACTTGGGCACCGATGGCAATGGCATGGATGCCCGCGATGTGTTGGACCAAGTGCTGGTGCCGTTGTTTGAACGCATTAACCGCGCGGCCTTGGAAGCCACGACCAACCCCGCAAGTTTGCTCGACCAAGGTAGCAAGTTTTTGCAGGGTTTGGGCGAGAAGATCAAAGGAATTTTCTAGACCTTGCGCACGCGAGGGGCTAACCTATGAGCGTGCCAAAGTTAAAACACCATATTATTGATGCGTTGACGATACCTGCCACGGAAGGGATTTCTGTCACGCCGACGGAAATTAAAAATTTGCGCACATGGATTTTATCGGATGGCCGCACGGGCCACCTGAACCAAAGCTTAGGCGTGGCCGAAGCTTTGGGCATTAAAGCGCCTGATGTGGTGCCGATTGTGCCGCGCGGGCCTTTGCATAAATTGCGGCGCATTTTTTTGCCCATGCACGCGTGGCAATTGCCTGCAGGGCCGTACCCCCAACTGTTGATTGGCACGGGCTGGGGCGCGTCGCAGGTATCGCGCCTGATTAAACATGTGAACCCCAATACGTTCACGGTGCAGCTGATGCGCCCCAGTGGCCAGATGGCCGATTATGATGTGGTGGCCATGCCCTTACACGATAATCCGCCTGCTTTGGAAAATGTGATGGCAACAATAGGTGCCCCCAACCGTATTTTTAAAGAACGGCTTGAGACCGAAGCAGAGCGTTGGCGCAAACGCTTGCTGGATGCGCCAGAACCGCGTTTGGCTTTGCTGTTAGGTGGCAATACCAAAGGCTTTAGTTTGGGCGAAGTGGAGGCCCAGCAGATTTTAGACAAGGTGTTGCCCCTTGCGCGTAAGCATGGCTTAAGCATTGTGACCACCACCAGCCGCCGTACCGCCCCAGCGGTGGAGGTGATGGTGCAGCAGGCGCTGGTAGCAAGCGGTATCAGTCATTATTTTTGGAGCGCCAATACGCCCACCGCGCGCGATAACCCTTTCCTTGCCTATTTGGCCACCAGCCAAGCGGTGGTGGTAACGGCGGATTCGGTGTCGATGATTTCAGAAGCCTGCACGGCTGGTTTGCCCGTGTCTGTGTGGGGGCTGGAACGGGTGCAGCGGGCAAAGTTTGGCCAGTTTTATGCGGTGTTACAGCAGCAAAAGCGCATTGCGCCGCTTGCCGATAAGCTGAACCTGCGCTCCCCTGCTTACCCCTTGGCCGATACCCGCCAAGTGGCGGGGTTTATTCAGGGCAAACTGGCGCGAATGTTGGTAGACTAAACCAACTTAGCCGCGCCGTGCGGCGGCGGGGGTGCTTTTATCGCCCACATTGTTGGTGATGTAGTTGATGAGCAGGGTGCCTAATTCTTCCTGCTGTTGGGTATAAAAGTGGTCGGCATTTGGCACTTTGGCCATGCTGAGGGTGACACCTTTTTGGCGGTTGGTGCGTTTCAGCAAGCTTTCCACATCGGCGGCGGGCGTAATTTCATCGGCCGTGCCCACGCAAATGAGGCCGCTGGTGGGGCAGGGGGAGAAGAAGCTGAAATCGTAATTGCCAGCAGGGGGCGAAAGGCTGATGAAGCGGGCCACATCGGGGCGGCGCATGAGCAATTGCATGGTAATCCATGCGCCAAAGCTAAAGCCAGCAATCCAAATTTCTTTACAATGGGGGTATTGGCTGTGCAGCCAGTCGAGTGCCGTGGCGGCATCGGCCAGCTCGCCTACGCCATTGTCGTAGCTGCCTTCGCTGTTGCCCACGCCGCGAAAGTTAAAGCGCAGCACGGTAAAGCCGCAGCGTACAAAGCTTTCGAACAGCCGATACGTTACCTTATTGTTCATGGTGCCGCCATGCAGGGGGTGGGGGTGCATAATCACGCAAATGGGGGCAGTGGGGTCTTTTTGGGCAAAAAACTTGCCTTCAATGCGGCCTGCGGCTCCGTTGAATGTGACGTCGGGCATGGTGAGCCTCCTTTTCCAATACTTTAAAACTGGCGCAACATAGCAAACTTTATGGTAAAAATGCAAGTTTTACCGCAACAGGGGGCAAAGATTCATCATTAAAGGCGCCGTTGGTGCGTAGACAACCGCGCCAAACCCCGCTAAAGTGCCATCAATCAACAAGAGAATGAACATGCTTGAGTATTTGCCCATATTGTTTTTTTTAGCGGTAGCGCTGGGGTTATCATTGGTCATGCTGGTGATTCCTCACCTGACCAACCCTGTGAAGGCTGACAACAGCGATAAGTTAAAACCTTACGAGTGCGGCTTTGAAGCCTTTGATAGCGCCCACCGCCCGTTTGATGTGCGCTTTTATTTGGTGGGTATTTTGTTTGTGATTTTCGATTTGGAAGTGGCGTTTTTGTTACCGTGGGCCTTGGTGTTTAAAGACATTGGCTGGTTTGGCTTTGGCAGCATGATGGTATTTTTGGCGGTGCTGACCGTGGGATTCATTTATGAGTGGAAAAAGGGAGCACTCGAATGGGAGTAGTAAACAACATCATTCAACACGGCGAAACCGCCATGGCCGAGCAACTGAACAACCAAGGCTTTTTGCTCACCAAAGTGGAAGACGTGGTGAATTGGGCGCGCGCGGGCAGCATGTGGCCCATGACGTTTGGCTTGGCCTGTTGCGCGGTGGAAATGATGCACGCGGCCGCCAGCCGGTATGACCTTGACCGCTTTGGCACAATGTTCCGTGCCAGCCCCCGCCAGAGCGATTTGTTGATTGTGGCAGGCACGCTCACCAACAAGATGGCGCCTGCGCTCCGCAAATTGTACGAGCAAATGCCCGAGCCACGGTATGTGATTAGCATGGGCAGTTGCGCCAACGGCGGCGGCTACTACCACTATAGTTATAGTGTGGTGCGGGGGTGCGACCGGATTATTCCTGTGGATATTTATGTGCCTGGTTGCCCGCCTACGGCAGAGGCGTTGGTGTATGGCAT
>JBAQUW010000148.1:0-2700 GCA_049297755.1 Alphaproteobacteria bacterium | reverse complement strand
CCTATCCGCCGTGATGCTATATGTATGTGCGACCAAACAACTAGCTCGTTTTTATATTCTGATAGACATATTCATCAACCAGAAGGGCAGCAACTGGGGCTTGATTTTGGAAACGTTGCTGGAGGTGGTTATGATTTATCGGGATACCGTTAAACCGATCACTCCTCCTTATCCCCCTCAGGCTTGGTAGGGAATAGCGTGACGGTGGGCGTGGCGCCGGGGATGATGGTGCCGGCGGTGGGGCGGGGGGCGGCGAGGCCAAAGCGGCCGGAGACGACGCCGAACAGGAAGCTGCCTTCTTGGTAATGTTCCAGCGCGGCCTTGAGTTCGGGGCTGTAGCGTGCTGCGTGGGAGAGGATGTTGCGGCCTTCTACGGCGAGGTTTTGCCCTTCGTTGCGGGCCAGCACCACGGCCTCCAGCGCCACGCGGGTGGCGGTGGCGCCTGCCCCAAAGCCTGCGGGGTGGCCCATGACGCTGCCGCCGCATTGCACGATGGCATCGTGGCCCACGGCGTCAATCAGGCGGGGGAAATGCCACGGGTTGTGCCCGCCGCCCAAAGCAGGGCAGGCGGCGGTGAGGCCAGCAAAGTTTTGGCTGAAATAGTGCCCATGATCTGGCGCCAAGGCCACGGTATCATCCCGCAGGGCATTGAGAACCCCCGCCACGTAGCGGCGGTTGGCTACATTGCCGCGCAGAGGGCTGCCGGTTGATACAATATCGCACCCTGCCAGCCGCAGCAGTTTGGCTTGAAGTTGCTCGGAGAGCATTTCGCCACCCAGCGCCCGCCCGCCCATGGCGCACAGCAGCATATCGTTTTTGCGGCACCATGCGGCGACGCTTTGCAGGGCGCTCCAACCCACGGCGGCGCTATCCACCAGCACCATGGCCAGCTCCAAATCTTTCGCCCACAGGGCACGTTCCAGCATATCTTCCACCGTAGGGGCGGTGATGTTGGCGGCGTGGGTTTTGAACTCGTTCGTATCGCGCCCCGCCGCGTGGACGGCCTCGGCGGCAAAGCGGAAGCGTTCCCGCCACGGGTTGAGGGGAATATGGTGCAGCAAGGTTGGGTCGGCGGTGATATCCACGCCACCCGCCAAGGTTTCGTACACCGCGCGGCCATATTGACGCGGGCTGAGGCCGTGCAGGGGGCGTATAGTGGTGGCCAGCAAGGGGCGGCCATGCTTGTTGGTGGAATCCCGCAGGCCCCGCAACCCAAAGGCCGAGCCTGCAAAAGTGCGCACCAGCACATCGGGGATGCGCACATCCACCAACCGCGCCCCCGTGCCTGTGAGGCTGGCGGAGACAACACTTAACACCCCTGCCAAACTGCCTGCTTCCACCATGGTGTGAGGAAATGCCAGTTCCACCTGCACCTGCCGTGTGCCGGTTTGGATGCTTTGCACCACGGTGGGGGTGGGGAGATCGGCATCGGCGTAAACGTCTGTCCAGCTATTCCCCCAACTGCCTCGGGCGGCGTTTTCTAACAAGTTCGCGGCGGCGGCGGCATCGTGGTCGGTGCCTTCCAGCACAAACAGGGCGCCCACGCTTTGGCTGGCGGCGGCACTTTCCGTGGCGGGCTTTTTGCCCACACCTTGGGGGGCTAGATAATCTAACGGAACACCCACAGCGGCGGCAATGCGGCTCATGCTTTCAAAGCTTGGGTTCACCTTGCCGCTGAGAATCCGGCTGATGCTTGCCACGCTCACACCGCTGGCGCGGGCCACCTCGGCGGCGGAGATGTTACGTTCATCCAACAGAGCTTTCAGGGCTGCGGCGGGGGAGGGGGTTGCGGTTTCCATGCTGCACTCTTGCACGGATGGAAGGGGTGTTGCAAGGGTGGAAGATATTAACGACCCGCAAGGCGTGTGTAATATGTTTGCTCTTTGGCCGGTAATTCTGAGTTAGGTTGACGTACTGCATCATGACATTTTTGGCATGTCGTGAACCCGCGCTGAAAACGGTAGGCTGAAATAGTATTACCGCAAACATTTTTTCCGTTACCCACAGGTTGGCTGCAAGCATCTTCGGCGAGTGTGTTGTAGGGTACGCCTTCGCGCAATAACCATTCGTTGGTGATGGTGGCGGGAGTGGGTTCGGCAGGTGTGAGGGCTGATGCGTTGGTGGGTTTTGCGTTACCCTTGAATGAGCCATGTCCCCAAGAGGGGTTTGATGGCTTATGTGCAGGTTTTCTGGTTGGGCGGCCCATTTTAACAGGTCTTGGAAATTTTATAACCAAGAGTTCTTCAAGGGAAAGGGTAAAACCCTGACGTTGCATTGTTTCTAAAAGTTTGTCGTTTGGAATATCTCCTAGATTTAAAATCTTCTTTTTTAATCTATCGACTACATTAAGACTTAATCTATTTTTCTTGTCGCCATAGAGTTGCAAGCCAATTTCACCATGGCTTTTTCCTTGAAGGAAAAGACGTACGATAACCTCAATTTCAGCAGGGGTGCGGGACATGACAAAATCTCCTTCGGCTGAAAGCTGTGTACCATTTAAATAAAAATGGTGCAAGGGGGAGGGGACAAGGGGATGAATATGGTGGCGCCTCCCTGACTCGAACAGGGGACCTTAGGATTAGGGTTCCTCGGCGTCGCACCAAAGGTGCGCTAACACACACTCCAACTGAGCTAAGGCGGTGTGATAAAGATGGGGAAGTGGTGGCGCCTCCCTGACTCGAACAGGGGACCTTAGGATTA
>JBAQUW010000147.1:0-9277 GCA_049297755.1 Alphaproteobacteria bacterium | reverse complement strand
CGTACAATTTCACCTGAGCGCCATGGGCGATTTACAATTGGACGGCCTATGGCACAACCGCAATATTCAGCTCAAATTACGCCTACAAGAAGAACCCGGAACAGAGTTTAGAGAAGGCCTAGCACGCATGGTAGAAAGCCAATTGCAAGGCTATGGGCTAACGGGCAGCGTGCAAATAGAGGTGAGGGCCGAAACCGAGGGCTTTCCTGTTTCTCCCCTTACCGATATTCTACTTGCGGAAGACCGTCACCAAGCAAGCACGCCACACCCCCACCCCCATATTGCCATTACCACCTGAAAAAACCTTGGGGAGAGGGCTTCTTTGCGCTATGGTAGGGCCAATATACGGCTTAAAAACTGTATGTTAAACAAAAATAAGAGACGGAACGTGTATGAACATTGCCTCTAACCTTGCGCTAAACGCGAACGTAAAGCCGGTTGAGGCAACGGCGAAACCCACTTTGGGCACGATGATGTTCAACGATTTTGCCAACCTGATTTACGAACTTTCAGGGATTCGTTTTCAAGAAAACAAATCTTATTTTTTAGCTTCTAAGCTTTATAACCGCTGCCAAGCTTTGGGCTTAGGCTCGTTTGAAGAATACTTGACGTACCTCAAAGGCAGCAGCGCCCGCATGGAATATGGCCACTTGGTCGATGAAATCACCATCAACGAAACGTTTTTTTACCGCCACCAGCCGCAATTAGAAGCCTTTCAGCACGAAATTTTAACGCCACTTAATTTTATTCGCAAAAGTCAACGTAGCCAAAAGCTGCGTATTTGGAGCTGCGCCGCCAGCACAGGTGATGAGGCGTATACGTTAGCTTTACTCATAAAAAGTATGGGGTTGGGCTTAGATCCACAAATTGAAATTATTGGCACCGATATTTGCCATGACGCTTTGGTGAAGGCCCGCGCTGGCGCCTATAAAAAATATGCCATTCGGAACGTGCCAGCCGACCAATTGGCCAAATATTTCCGCCACGATATTGCCACCGACACCTACTATTTGAATGATGAAATTAAAAACATGGTCAAGTTTCAGGAATGCAACCTGATGGACAGTACGCGCGTCAGCGCCTTGGGCAAATTTGACATTGCCGTCTGCCGTAACGTATTAATTTACTTTGACGAACCTTCCAAAGAAAAAGCTATTTTAAATATTTACAACAACTTAAAAGAAGATGGATTTTTGATGTTGGGGCACTCGGAAAACATTTACGCCCAGCGCCACCTCTTTAAGCAAGATAAAGGCCGCCAAGCCGCCATCGCCTATACCAAAATGCCCGTAGGCACGCCTAAAAGTGCGGTGTAACGCATGGAACGTATCTCCCCCTCTGGAACGCCCTTTACCGCTGGAAGCACAGCCCCAGATATTACCTTAGACGGCACTTGTACTATTCCTGCCATGCACGGAACCATGCAACTGCGGGCACAATATACCCCCGACCAATGGGTGATGACCGACGACCAATTTGAACAATGGCTGGGTAAAGCTGAAAACGCCCGCCCCCAAACATGGGAAGAGCTGGCCACACGCATGCTGGAAGGCTTTTACGATGCGCTCTTGCCCCGTACCGTGACCCTTACCATTCAAGTGAGCGGCCAAGGTATTCGGCACACGGTGGTGCTGACTAAGGCGCAGCCTAAGCGTTAGTAAGACGGATGGGCTGATGGGCAAGCATCCCTTCTTGCCCATCAGCATATCAGCCCATTAGCTCAACAGCAGCACATGCCAACGATAAGCCCCCCGTAGGGGGGCTTGTTCTAACCGGCAAGGAAGTTTTGGGGAGAGAGACGTGCCGGTTACAACCTGGTTATGCTAGCGCCGTTTAACGGAGCTGGAGCAAATCGTTGAGCATTTGGTCAACTGTCGAAATCACGGTTGAGTTGGCCTGATAAGTACGTTGCGAGATAATCATTTGGCTGAACTCATTCGCAATATCGGTCGTCGAACCTTCCAAAGCGCCAGATACCACGGTACCTGTGCCACCCGTATTGGCTTCTTTCAGCAAGGGCTGGCCTGAAAGATCTGTTGTTTGCAACAAAGTTCCGGTTACAGGGTCTAGTCCTGCTGGGTTTTGGAAGATCGCCATGGAGAGTTTCCACAACTTCTTCGTTTCGCCATTGGTAAAGGTGCCTGAAATAAAGCCATCACCATCCACCTGAATGTTTGACAATACACCTGAGCCGAAGCCATCTTGGTTCACAAAGTCCGTGTTATAGGTAGCGGCAAATTGCACCACACCGTTGGTACCATCAGCATCGCCCAAGCCTGCAGGGCTGGTGACAGCGTAAGTACCTAAAGTTGCAGTAGAACCGCCCCATACAGGTGCAAAATCATCGGTGAGTGTAATCCGTACATCATACGTACGGGTGCCCGAGAACTGGAAGAGCAATTCCTGATCAGAACCTGAGCTAAAGGTTGCTGTGGCAGTTTGCCCGTTAGGGTCAGTAATGCGCAAGGTACCTGCCGCCGTTTGCGCTAAGGTATAAGTCCCCGTAGGGGCTGTGGTGCCCAACACAGCCACTTCATCTTCCACGTTAATATCTAATACCCCATCGGTAAACCCAAGGTTGGTATTGCTGGTGACGACGTTACCGCCTGTATAATCACCAAAATCCATAGTCAGGTCACCATCTGTCACTGCGCCATCCCAGTCTACGGCAATATCAGCGCCAGTAATGTACTTCAACGTCCCGTCGTTATTAAAGCGCAATGTGCCAAAGCTGGTAGAAGAGAGCAGCGTATCCACGTTGGTGGTGCCACCTTCAATGTTCGAACCATCGGTATAAATCGCCCAATCCCAAAAGTTTTCGGCACGTTTAGAGAACGAGACCGATACGTCACGCGCGGCCCCCTGAGCATCGTACAAGCGCACGTCAGTCACATAATCCGCAAGCGTAGGGTCGCCAACAAAAGCAGCAATGGTTGAAGACAATGCAGCCCCAGTATTATAATTGTCATTGTTTACTTCGGTTGAGGTGAGGTTTGCACCAATACTGACTTCTGCGCTCGCCTGAGCCGACACCCCTACCGATTGCAACTCAACGCTGGCAGGGTTAGCAATATCGAGTACCGAACCTTCGGAGTCTGTGCGCCAGCCTTGCAAAAACAAGCCATCGGGGTTGGTGAGGTAACCCTCTTTGTTTTCAGCAAAAGAGCCTGCTCGGGTATAGTAAAAAGCAGTGTCGGTGTTCACGGTTGATTGGTCTGTCACAATAAAGAATCCATCGCCAGAAATCGCCATATCTGTCACGCTATTGCTGCTGACGATAGAGCCTTGCGTTTTTTGAGCACGTTGAATGACCGAAATAGAACCACCCGCGTTATAGCTACCGCCAGAGCCAGCAGTGGTGACCAATTGCGAGAACAGTGCGCGAGTACTTTTGTAACCCACCGTGTTGGCGTTAGACAAGTTGTCGGAAATCACCGACATCGCCTCGCCTTGGGCGTTTAAACCCGATACACTCGCCGTCATTGCTCCGAATAGACCCATGGTACACGACCTCCTGTTTATACTCTTTTAGTTGATTGCTACTGCGCGCACTTGCCGCACATCGTCGAAGCTTACTTTTTTACCGTTTACCAAATTCAGTGTCACATCTGAACCATCGGCGGCTACGGCTTCTACTTCGGCGTAGTTATAAAGTGTATGTGCAACTTTTGTGCCATCGGCTTTTATGGCAGACACTTGCACGTTGTAATTGCCTGCATCGACAGCTTTGCCGTCATCATTCTTGCCATCCCACGTCAGGGTATTTAAGCCCTTTGTGGTACCGCCTTGTAGAGTACGCACCAAGGCACCATCGGTGGTGCGGATTTCCACTTTGGCTTGATACACAGCATCGTTAAGCTTATAGCCAAAGTCCATATCACCCCCCTCAGCCAAAGCACCTTTCATAGGAGCGAATTCTGAGCCTACCGGCGCCAACACCTCTTTGCCAATGTAGGAAACAGCCAAAGTTTGAGCGTTATAATCACGCGCTTGCACCAAAGCTTCCAAATTACCGTTTGATTTAATCTGTTGTTCCAATTGCGAGAATTGCGCCAATTGGGCGGTAAAGTCTGTACCTTCCATAGGCTTTAAGGGGTCTTGGTTTTGCAACTGTGTGGTGAGCAATTTCAAGAACGTATTAAAATTTAAGTCTGCCGCTTCTTTGGCCTTAGCGCTATCGCTAAGGGTGGTTACCCCTGCCGAAGTTGCCGATGCAATATTAGACGCAATACTTGTGGCCATTGTTTTGTCTTTCTATACGTTCATATCCACCAAGGCATCGGCACGGAGCCATGGGGTATTTGCGTTAACTGTGTTTTGGTCTACACCGTCCATCGCATCTGCAAAGCGGTCACCATTTTGGTTACGCTCGCGGCCTTCACCTTGGGGGTTTTGCTGGCCACTGCCTGTGTCCAACATAAAGGCTATACCTTCTTGCCCTAGGGTAAAGCCTGCATCTTGCAAGCCCTGCTTAAGGTTTTGCAATTCGCGTGCCAATTGTTCCACCACTTCAGGGCGCTGGGCGGCAATGGCGCCTGTCACCATGCCATCGGCAATGGTTAGTTCAATGCGCACTTCGCCCAATTCTTTCGGGTGAAGCTTCAGGTAAACTTCGCCACCACCTTCGGCCAGCAAAGTTTGCATCACAGGACGGGTTTGGTTAGCAATGTTTGCGGCTTGGGCAAATCGGGCAATTTGGTCAGCAAACTGGGGCAAGGCTGTGGCCTTATCGGCTGCAACAGTTTGCACTTGGCTACTATTATTTTCAGCCATACGGCCCGCCAAACCATCCAACCCTTGGTTTTCAGCGCCCACCAAGCCTTCCATCGGCTGAACTTGCTGCAGCACATCAAACCCCGCCTTGGTTTGTTGCCATTGGTACATTTTGACACCTTTAATAGGCTCAGGGGCCTCTGCACGTCGGGCTTTCACGCCCTCAGCACGGTAACCATCGGCCTGCATAGCTTGGGCCACGTTGGCTTCCATATGCTGTGTCACGGCCATACCAGCTGCTGTTGGCACATGGGCTTGGGGTTTAGCTTGCACGTTATTCACAGCGTCTTGCACGGCATCAGCCGCCATATCAGCAACCAGCACCTGCTGTTGCGAAACCTCAAGTTTCACCTCTGTCGTCACCACATCTGGCTCAATACCTTTTGCAGCTTGACTGAAGGATTGTGGCAACACCTTATCTGCCAGCATATCTTCGCCCTTTTCAATAGAGGGCAACAAACTGCGTGTAGGTGCTGCTGCTTGGTTTTTAGCAAACAAACCAACCTGTTGCACAGGTGTGGCAACAATATTGTCACTTAATGTAAATGTGGCCGAGGTGACATTAAGTTCAACTACCTGCCCTTGCAGATGCTGCGGCATCTGATGCGCCACAAGCGCTTGCTGCATTTGTGCCATATGATCACGCAACACAGCCAAAGCTTCCGCAAGAGTGCTGGCTGCACCCGCCGCTTCATCGTCATCTAAATCCAGCTTTTCAAACGCCGCTTGAAGTGTGGCAGGTAAACTCTCCAACCCCTGCACATCGTCCATGGTCATGCCCACGGCTTGCAGAGTAGTCACCACCACTTGCACATGCGTCACGAGTACCGTAGCGCCGCCTTCTGGCAACACGCCTTCGGTTGCAAATTGTGCCAACTGGGTTTTAAGCGCTGCCAGCGCATCTTTTAATGCTGGCTGTAAGCTGGCCACATCTACCGCCGCACCTTCTGCCGGCACAACTGGCAAACCTTCTATAGTTTGGCTTTGGCCGCCTAACAAGCTGGCAAACAAGCCTTGCAAACCACCAGCCAAGCCAACCGTACCCGTACCAGCAACAGAGCCACCCATTAAACCCGCAAACAAATTACCTAAACCGGGGAATTGAAACATGCAGCAACCCTTTATTAATGACAACACAATGAACTTGAATTGAACAAATGCATGCCTTGTGCCAACATGGCGTTATGGCTGAACAACTGAAATCATCGGACAAAGACCTGCCCAAAAAAGCGGCCGCTTTAAGTTACGACCGCGCCAACAGCGCCGCCCCCAAACTTTCGGCCAAAGGCCGTGGCGATGTGGCGGAACGCATTATTGAAGTTGCCAAAGCACACAACATCCCCATCCACGAAGATGCTGATTTGATTGAAATTTTAGAGAAAGTGGAATTAGAGCAAGAAATCCCTTTAGAAATTTACGCCGTGGTGGCAGAAATTTTTGCCTATATTTATAAAGCCAATAAAAAGCGCTAACGCTTTCTAAAGCTTAAACTTATTGGTCATGCCCGCCAGTTGCTCAATCGCCCCCGTCACATGGTTGGTGGAGTCATCTACATTTTTAATTTCATCAGCCAAGGTTTGCATGGAGCCGTTAAACTCGGCCACCGTACGCGCAATATCATTTGTGGCCGTACTTTGTTGGTCGAGCGACGTAGAAATCATGCCCACAGATTGGCTAATTTCTCCCACCGAGCCCGTAATTTTGCTCAATGCTGTAGCGGTCATATCTACATCGTTTTGCAATTTGGTAATCACCTCAGCAATTTGTTGGGTCGATTTACTTGTGTTTCCCGCCAATTTTCGCACTTCATCGGCCACCACGGCAAAGCCACGGCCTGCATCGCCCGCACGGGCAGCTTCAATAGCCGCGTTCAAAGCCAGCAGGTTAATTTGCTCCGATATACCTTCAATGACTTGAGTCACCTCTACAATTTGTTTGGAATTTTCTTTTAGCGTTGCCATGGCCACATCGGCCGCTTGAGCTGAACTTGAAATCGATTCCACCCCACGCGCAGCCTCACCCGCCAACTGGCTAATTTCCCTCACGGTGGCTGCCGATTCTTCCACTGCAGCACTAATTTGGTTCATTCCATTTTGCTGTTGGTTACTGGTGGCATTCATGGCTACGGCCACTTCGCGCAGTTGTTGTACATCGTGGTTAATGCTGCCTGCCGCTTCTGCCACACCTTGCACCACAAACTTGAGGTTTTGGGTCATATCGTTGAATTGTTTAGAGGTTTGACCCAGCTCGTCGTTATTCAACACTTGCGCACGGGTGGTGAGATTGTAAGCAGCCAAGCCTTTAAAAGCTTCTAACAACACATGGATACTGGCATTTACCCCTGCGGCAATAGACATACCAAACAGCCCTAAAATGGCCATACCAGCCAATGTAATAGCCCCCAATTCCATGGCCTCTGCCATAAAGGCACTCCACACATCATCCAAGTAAATACCACTGCCCAACACCCAGCCCCAAGGCGCAAAACCTTTCACATAGCTGGTTTTGGCTACAGGCGCATCTTCGCCGGGCTTGGCCCACATATAATCCACAAAGCCTGCACCATCAGCTTTAACAACAGCAACCATCTCCACAAACAATTTTTTACCAGTGGGGTCGGCCGATGCACTTAAATCTTTACCATCCAGCTCTGGCTTCATGGGGTGCATCACCATGGTGGGGTGCATGTCGTTAATCCAAAAGTATTCCTTGCCATCGTAGCGCAAGGCCTTAATGGCCGCCTGCGCTTGAGCTTTGGCTTGCTCGGCAGTTAATGTTCCTGCTTTTTCAAGAGCATAGAAATGTTCCAGCAACGTATAGCCAGCCTCTACCAAATGGCGCGTTTTAATCTGACGCGATTCCAACGCTGTATGATGAAAATTATACAGCGCGACTGCCGCCAATATGATAAAACCTACAAAACCCACCAGCACCTGCAAGCGCAGCTTGCCTTTCACCGTCATATTCGAAAGCATTCCCATGGCAACCCTATTCTTCTTATTTTAAAAAAGCATACGGCTCGCCACGGAACATGTCTAGCGCCTTATTCTTTTACATCTGCCGCCACTTGCATTTTTACAATGGCATCAGGGTTGGCCACGGTACCATTGTCATACTTATCACCTTTTTTAATCCGGTCGACCCATTCCATGCCGCTCACCACTTTACCCCACGCGGTGTATTGGCCGTCCAAATGCGACGCATCGGCCAACATAATAAAAAACTGGGCATTGGCGCTGTGGGGGTTGCCGCTCCGCGCCGCACTCACTACCCCGCGCACATGGCGCACTTTGTTAAATTCAGCCCGTAAATCAGGCTTATCGCTGCCACCCATACCATCACCTTTGGGGCTTCCAGTTTGCGCCATAAAGCCATCAATTACACGGTGCCACAGTTTGCCGTTGTAGTAACCTTCACGCGCCAATTCCTTCACCCGCGCCACATGGTTAGGGGCTTCATTGGGGAATAATTCAATGGTCACACGGCCTTCTTTCAGGTCAAGGTACAAGGTGTTTTCCAAATCTGCTGGGGTTTGGGCAGTTGCAGTGGCCATAAATAATGCTCCTATTAAGGTGAGTAGACGGTACATATGCGTGCTTTCTTGTTATGCGCACATCATACGCATTTTTTTATAAAAAGAAAGTGACAAACCCAAAATATTTCTGTTACACTAATCTTATGGTCATTTTATATATCGCATGTGGGTTTGTGGGCGCTGCCATGGGCGCAGGCCTTGGGTTTTGGCTAGGCTGGCGCTTTCATGCCCAGCACCACGCCCAACAAGAGGCCACCCAACACACCTTTGCCGCCGAATTATTGCGCCAAAAAGAAACCGAAACCGCCGCCATGCAAAAGCAATTGCAAGACACCTTTGACGCCCTCGCCCTTTCTGCCCTGGGCAAAAGCACCGAGCAATTTTTGCACTTAGCAAAGGAGCAATTGGGCCAACAAACCCAAGCAGGTAACCAGCAGCTCGATGGCAAAAAAACACTCATCGACCAAACCTTGGTGCAAATGAAAGCCGAACTCACCAAAGTGCAAGAGCTGGTACAAACGGTGGAAAAAGACCGCCAAGCCAAGTTTGACGTACTGGCCGACCAACTGGGCAAAACTGCGGTTGAAACCCGCCGCTTATCAGACACCACCCACACCCTGCAAGCCGCCTTGGCCAACAGTGCCGTGCGCGGCCAATGGGGCGAACGCATGGCCGAAGATGTGCTGCGTTTGGCAGGGTTTGTCGAAGGCATTAACTACCACAAACAACAAACTTTGCTGTCCACCGAAGGCAAGCCCCGCCCCGATTACACCTTTTACCTGCCCCAAAGCCGCGTGGTGCATATGGACGTGAAGTTTCCGCTGGAAAATTACATGTTGTTTTTGGAAGCGAAAAGCGATGGCGACAAAGACCGCGCCCTTAAAACCTTCCTCTCCGATGCCCGCAAACGGGTGAAAGAAGCCGCCACCCGTGGCTATGCCGATGGCGTAAATACACTCAACTATGTGC
>JBAQUW010000146.1:0-7416 GCA_049297755.1 Alphaproteobacteria bacterium | reverse complement strand
GTACTGCACAAACAAAACGTCGTCATGGCGAGGTAGGCGCGTAGCAACGCCCCGTGGCCTACACGTCCAACAAAAAACGCCCCACCAATAGGTGGGGCGGTTCTGGCTCAGGCGCTTGGTTTGCGCTCAGTCACCGTCACGTCTTTGTACAGCAGCATGTCGGCAATGAGGCTCAATTCTCTTAAGCGCTTCAAATCAACAGGCGCAAAAACCGAATCCTCATGCAGCTCAAACGGCTCCCGAATGGTGGCCAAAACCGCGGCAAACAGGTGCATGCGCATGGCGGTAAAGTTGCCGCCATCGGTGCGCCAATGCTGCAACCCTTTTTGGATGGTCAGGCCGTAAGGCAACCATGTGCCAATAATGTACACTTCGGCGCGGGTATAGCCATATTTCGCATCGTTGTTGCCTGCGGGCTTCAGGTGAATATCGCGCGGCGGCATAATACGAATATCACCGTTTTCATATTCATCAAGGGCCTCACCAATCAGAAAGACGCGGCCAGTCGTTAAAAGTGTCATGGGTGTTCTCCATCAGTGAAAAAAGTTGAGATAAGTGACAAGGTAGCGGTGTTCTGTATACTTTAAAATAACGCGCCTGCCAAGTAGGTCGTGTGATTAAAAAATAGTCAATGCACCGCCTGTGCAGGGTTAGCGGCATTTTTGTATACTAAATTGACAAAAATGCCGCTTGGTGCCGCTGCGGAGCCGAAAATTTACATGCGGTATTGTAAACAAAATCAACGGCTTATATAATATCGGCATGGCCGAGCCGAAAATGTACATGCTGCTAACCTATTGAAATAAAAGAAAAGCCCCGCAAGGGGCTTTTCCGTGGTTCTCACGCGTTGAGCAGTTTATTCAACGCGCGGGCATAAGCGTGGACAGTGGCGGCAAGGGTATCAGGTCCCACCGCTTTGCCGCTCACCCGCAGGCCATTATGCTGCACCCGAAAGAACACTTCCGCTTGCGCGTCGCTGCCCTCGGTGACCGATTGCACCACATAGCTTTCCACCTGCGGAGCAAGGCCCACAGCCACATTCAGAGCATTCACCAAGGCGTCAACAATGCCGTCGGTGCCAGCGGGGGCTTCCACTTGGCGGGTGTTGCCGTCGTAGGTTACCCGCACAATGGCATGGTGGTTGCCGTTGTCTTGCACGGCGGTAAAGTCCAGCACCAGCAAGCGTTCTGGCCCATACAGCCCTTCTCCCAATAGCGCCAAAATGTCCTCATCTTCCACCTGTTTTTTCTTATCGGCCAAGGCCTTAAAACGGGTGAAAAGTGCGGCCAATTCCTTGGCGTTCAGGGTGTAGCCCAGCTGCTTGAGTTTGGCTTCCAAACCCTTGCTGCCGCTGTGTTTTCCCAAGGGCAGTTGGCCTGCCGCAAGGCCCACAGTTTCGGGCTGCATAATTTCGTAGGTGCGGGCGTCTTTCAGCATGCCATCTTGGTGAATACCCGAGGCATGCGCAAAGGCGTTTTTGCCGACGATGGCCTTGTTATACTGCACTGGAAAAGCCGTGGCTTTGGCCACCAATGCCGAGGCACTGGTGAGCTGCGTGGTATCAATTTTCGCAGCAAAACCAAGGGTTTCCTTGCGGGTGTGCAAGGCCATCACCACTTCTTCCAATGCCGCATTGCCAGCCCGTTCGCCAATGCCGTTGATGGTGCATTCCACCTGCCGCGCACCTGCCATCACCCCTGCCAAACTGTTGGCTACAGCCAAACCTAAGTCGTTATGGCAATGGGTGGAGAACACCACGCGCTCAAACAGTGTGGGCACACGTTCCTGAACGTAAGCCATCACGGTTTTGAACAGGTGGAAGTACTCCAACGTGCCATCGGGCCGCATGGCGCTGTAGCCCACGGTATCAGGCAGGTTGATGGTGGTGGCACCAGCCGTCATGGCCGCCACCACGCACTGGCACAAGTAGTCCAGTTCCGTGCGGGTGGCGTCTTCAGCGCTCCATTCCACGTCAGCGCACAGGTTGCGGGCAAAACCCACGCTGGCGGTAATCAAGTCCAGCACTTGGGCTTGGTTTTTCCCCAGCTTTCTCTCGCGATGAATGGGCGAGGTGGGCGTGAAGGTGTGGATGCGCGGGCGCTTGGCGGTGGCAATGGCTTGCCACACGGCGCGGAGGTCGTCTTCCGTGCCGCGGGCCAAACCTGCCACGCTGGCGTTCTGGGTGCGGGCGGCAATGGCGGCCACAGCCGCAAAGTCGCCTTGTGATGCAGCAGGAAAACCCGCCTCAATCACATCCACGCCCATGCTGTCGAGCTTGTCGGCAATGGCCAGTTTGTCGGAATAGCTCATGGCCGCACCTGGGCATTGCTCGCCATCGCGCAGGGTGGTGTCGAAGATGATGATGTTCTTCGGTTTTTGCATGTTCATGTTCTCAGCTCCTTTAAGCTGTTGCAGGTTTAGGCCATGCCAACGGAGTGTTGGTTATGCGCCTGTTTCTTCGGGAAAATATAAGGAAATGGTTCGGTAACTGCGGAATACGAAAAGATGCCCTAGCAGGGCAGCAGTTGCAGCAGTGTCACCGTTTGAACCATGCAAGCAGTATAGTCAGGTTGTGTACGGTTGTCAAGCGGGGTTGCCAAAAGGCAGTTTTCCCCTTACAAAGGGGGCTATGAACACATCATACCCCACCCTGATTCCGGTGCCCACGCGCCGCTTGAACCCGCCGAAGGACGATGCCTATGCGGCACTGGCCGAGGCGCTGCCGCCCTTGCAAAATGGCGATGTGCTGGTGGTGACGAGCAAAATTTTGAGCATCCACGAAGGCCGCTGTGTGCCCGATACGGAAGACCGTGATGCGCTGGTGCCTACACTCACACCCTACTGGCTGGGGCGCGAGCACAATACCTATGGCTTTATGCTGAGCATTATTCATCACGCGCTTATTGCCAGCGCCGGCATAGACCACAGCAACAGCGGCGCCTACATGACTCTGCTGCCCGAAACCCCCACCGCCAGCGCCAAAGCCCTGTGCGATTGGCTGAAACAACGGCATGGTATAGAAAAATTGGCCGTGATTGTAACCGATAGCCATGTGACGCCCTTGCGCTGGGGCACCGTGGGCATTGCCATTGGCGCGCACGGGTTGCAGCCGCTGCGCGATTACCGCGGCCAGCCTGATATTTTTGGCAATACCATGCGCGTGTCGCAAAGCAATATGATTGACCCGTTGGCGGCGGCGGCCGTGAACCTGATGGGCGAGGGGCGCGAGCAAACACCCGCGGTGATTATCCGCCACTGGCCCGGTTTGGTGTTTAGTGAAGAGAATATGTGGGACAAGTTTGTGATAGAGCCCGAGGCTGATGTGTTTAAACCTTTGTTGGCACCGTTTTTTGCGCCAAAATAAAGAAGCCCCGCAGTGCGGGGCTTCTGGTGGCGTTACCAGTCGAACTGGTAGCATGTCTGCTGAAGCAGCTGTGGGATCTCAAATTCGCCGACCATGTCTTGTGTCACCATGACAACGGTGACAGCAATTCCCTGCTGTTGGACGAATTTAATGACCTCATCCCTGTATTCCAGCTTCATTTCTTCAAATGCCGCACGGCGCATAAAGCAAGTGGTGCGGCCAAGCAAAGCTTGGCTATGCAGATAATCCTGCACAAATGTGAGGGTTTTGGCAAAGTCTGGCTTGCTTATATGGGTATTGGCTTGAGAAACTTCCTGCAAATAGGTGGCCGTGAGGGGGCTGGGGTAAGAGGTGGTCATCGCGGTTCTCCTAGGGTGAGCGATGGTGAATGTTCAAGTGTTGCTTAAGTTACGCTGGTTGTATAACTCATGTGTATACTAATTGCAAGAGGTACCCATACAGCAAAGTCTACTTTAACACTTCCGCCATAAACGCAGCAGTAAGCCCAATGCTGCGTGCGTCAAAGCCGTGGCCGAGTTCGTCCAAAATATGCAGGTGGGTTTCAAAGCCGAGGTTTTTCAGCCCTGCTTCAGCCTTGACACTTTGGTCGGCCACCACCACGTCGTCGTCTTGGCCGTGAATGAGGAGGACGGGTGGTTTTTTGCAGGTATTCTTATCCAATTCCTCTTGCCACATGGCGACACCGCTATGTGCCACCAAACCTGCAAGAGTGTGTTGCCAGCGGGGGGAGGCATAGAGGCCCGTCATGGCACCTTGGCTGAAGCCGACAATGATAATTTTATCCCATGGCACGGCCAGTTCGTTCACCACTTGCGCGGCCACAAAGTGCTCAATGGCATCGCTGGCGCGGCCAATGCCTGCGCGGTCGAGGAAGGTCCAATTGCTATCGCTAAACCATTGGTAGCCTTGGTTAAAAGGGGTGGGGGCGACACCGTGGGGCGCCAAGTAGGCCACATGGCGTTGCAGGTGGGCGGGCAAGGCACGGTCCAGGTGCGGGGCCAGTTGAATCAAATCATCGCCATCGCTGCCAAAGCCGTGCAGCAACACCACGGCGGCGGTGGGGCTGGCGGGGATGAGGGCAGGGCCTTGGAGTTCAATTGTGCTTGTCATATGCATAGTCTTTCGTTAGGTTGGGCGCATGGTAAGGGATTTTTTGATTTTTGTCTTGGCTTTGCTGCTGGTGCCGTGCGCATGGGCGGTGGAGAATACGGCTGCATTGAAGGCCGCGCAGGCTTATTTAGACGGCCTCACCACGTTCCAAGCCAAATTTACCGAAACCCAGCAACCCAGCGGGCTGGTGCAAGCGGGCACCTTCAGTTTGCAGCGCCCTAACAAGTTTTTATGGCAATACAGCCAGCCCACCAACCAAAAAGTGGTGGCCACGGGCAGCCGCTTGTTTTTTGTGGAGGGCGGAAATGAAGGTCAGGTCACGCAACTGCCCATGGGCTATGGCCTTGCGGGGGTGTTGACGCAGCCCAGCTTAAAGCTCACCAACAAAAAGTTGGGGTTGAAGGGTGTGAAGGAGACCAAAACGGCGTATATCCTCACGTTTATGCCGAATGAGCAAAGTGCCGACAGCCCCAACTTAAACCTGCCCAGCGCCACGGTGACCATGGAAATTGCCAAAAAGCCCCGCCAATTGGTGCGCATTACCACCACCACCCCCTTGGGAGAAAGCACTGAGGTGCGGTTTAGCCAGATTACGCAGGGGCAAAAATTGGCGGCGAAGTTGTTTAATTATATTCCGCCGCAGGAAGAGGATTTTTTGAAGTAGGGGTTGAAAAAGCCTCATTTCATCCCATGATAAGGGTGTTACTGGCAACACCGGCGCTGAGGCGCCCGTTTATGGAGAGTAAAATGACGCTTAGCAACATTATCATGTTGTTTGGGTTAGGGTTTCTTTTAAATATGGCAATGTCGCTCGCCAGCATTGCTGGCGACCTCAGTCGCTTGGCTAACCTGGCCGAAAGGCAAGCCAAGTCTGCTGAGCCGCCCCAACCCACCCCTGCCGTAGCGGTTCAACCCACCACGGCCTAGCCAGTACCCCCGTTGTTGCCGCATAGTGCGGCGGCAGCGGGGGGCTTGCATTTTAGCGTAATTTTGGCCTATATAAGCAAGTAAAGGAGAGATTTGATGGATTTATCGGTTTTTAAAGCTTATGACGTGCGCGGGGTGGTGCCCACCCAATTGAATGAGCAGCTGGCTTATTTGGTAGGCCGTGCTTATGCCGCTTTGGCTAAACCCAAAGCCGTGGCTGTAGGTCGCGATGTACGGGCCACCAGCCAGCCCCTGATGGAAAGTCTGATGAATGGCTTATTAGATGGCGGGGTGAATGTGTATGATTTGGGCCTGTGCGGCACCGAAGAAGTGAACTTTGCGGCTGCGAGCATGAAGTTGGGCGGCGGAATTATGGTGACGGCTAGCCATAACCCCATTCAATACAACGGCCTGAAAATTTTAGGCCCCCATGCCAAAACATTGGAAGAGCCGTATGGCCTGCAAGATATGCGGCGATGGATTGAGCAGCACCACAATGCGTTGCCAGCGGTGGGTGCCAAGGGCGTGCATCGGGCGCTTGAGCATTTAACCCCTTATCTAGACCACCTGACCAGTGTGGTGAATGTGGCCAGCTTTAAGCCGCTTAAACTTGTGGCCAATTGTGGCAATGGCTGTGCGGGGCCCACGTTATTGGCGCTGCAAAAACGCTTGCCGATGCTGGAGATTGTGCCGATGTTTGAAACGCCTGATGGCACCTTCCCCAACGGCATACCTAACCCTTTGTTGCCCGAAAACCGTGCCGCAACAACGGCTGCCGTGCTTGCCCATAAAGCTGATTTGGGTTTGGCTTGGGATGGTGATTACGACCGCTGCTTTTTGTTTGATGCGGAAGGACAATTTGTGAGCCCTTATCAACTGGGTAGCGTGTTGGCCATGGCCTATTTGCATAAATACCCCGCCGCCAAAATTGTGCACGACCCGCGGCTGGAATGGAACACCCGCGCTGCCATTACGGCAGCAGGGGGCGAGGCTGTGCGGGTGCGTTGCGGCTACAGCTTTATTAAGAAAGCCATGCGTGAGGTGGGGGCGGTGTTTGGCGCGGAAGCCAGCGGGCACTTCTTTTTTGCTGATTTTAACTTTGGCGATAGCGGCATGTTGCCGTGGCTAAAAACCGTGGAGCTGATGAGCGCAACAGGCCAAACTTTGGCGCAATTGGTGCAAGCCGCCAATACGGCAGCTTATGCGTGCGATGAAGTGAATGTGACCCTGCCCACCCCTGCGCTTGACGCCTTGACCACTTTGGAACATGAACTAGCGCCTCAAGCTACCGAAGTGCTAAAAATTGATGGCCTGTCGCTCACCTTTGCCGAGTGGCGCTGTAATATTCGCAGCAGCAATACCGAGCCATTGCTCCGCTTAAACGTGGAAGGCAAAACTGCCGCCTTGGCCGATAAACACCAACATGCGTTGTTGGAACGCCTGCTGGCCATGGGTGGCCAGTTGGCGGGTGGGCATTAGGCTTCTAAGTCGTGAGTTTTGAAAAGTTCAGGGTTCATGTGCTTAATCAGCGCTTGGATAACTGCACCTTCAACCTTGGCATTTAAGCTATGTTTACCCCGCCCAAGAGCTGGCATGTGAGAGAGTGGTTTATCGGCAATGCTGGCAAAGGACATGTCGTTTTTTTCTGCGGTTGTGACAATGGTGGTGTGCATGGCCGCAATCATATCGCGGGCGATAATAAGCGCATCGGCCATAGATGCATCGAAGTTATCTTCTTTTAACGTAGCTGAAATCTCAACAACCATGGGGCGTAAGTGGCTTTGGTAAAGCTGTTTGGCTTGTTTTAATGCACCTTTATCCTCTGACGACTCATTCAATTGGTCATCGGTTAAACCAGAGGTTATAAGTGTTTGGAGTGTTTTATGAATATTGGCAACGTGTTGAACAGTTAAGTTGGGGTTTGATTTGATAAAGTCAATCAAGGCAATAATTGAGCCTACGCCCATAATAGCTTCTTCGCGTGTGAGTTTATC
>JBAQUW010000145.1:0-4775 GCA_049297755.1 Alphaproteobacteria bacterium | reverse complement strand
GCCCTGCACCTGACGGGGGCGGCAGAATTGTGGGCGCAGGTGGATGGTGTGGTGGGTAAAGTCAGCGCCAGCGCACAGGCTGAATTGTATAGCGAAATCAGAGGTTTAATGGCCGAAACCACCCGCTGGTTTGTGGTGAATGGTAGCCAGCCGCTCAACCTTTCTCACGAGTTAGCGGCGTGCAAAAAACCTTACGCCAAGGTGTTGGAACAATTGGCCAAAGCGCTCACCCCCGCCCAGCAAACCGCGTTGCTAGAACGGGTAGAAGTGCTTAAAAAACAAGGGGTTGATAAAGCCTTGTCCGCCACCTTTGCCAGCCTGCCGTTGTTGGCCACCGTGCCCGATGTGGTGCGCCTCATGGCCGATATGAATGCCCCTGTTCACACGGTTTTGCCCGTGTATTTTGGGGTGGCAGGTATGCTGGAACTTGAGGCTGTGCGCGGCTTTGCAAGTGCCTTGCCCGCGCCCGACCACTGGCAACAACAGGCCAAACTAGCGCTGTTAGAAAACCTAAACAGCCACCAACGCCGCCTGACGCGCACGGTGCTGAAAGCTGCCCAAAAAGAAACCAAGCCTTTGAAAATGCTTGAGTTATGGCAAGGCCAGCACGCGGAAAATATCGCCCGCTATCGCGCCACCTTGGCCGAAATTCGGCAAACCACCGCGCACCCCACCGCCGCCATGCTCAGCGTGTTAGCCAGTTGCTTAAAGCCCCTCTCAGCCTAGCATGCACAAAAAAACAAGGCCCCGAGGGGCCTTGTTCGTGGGTGTTATGCGGTGATGCGCTGCACAGGCTGCAGGTTGGTGACCATGCGTTGCCAGTTCAGGTAGTGCTCGCGCTCTACGCCTACAGGGCAACCAGCGTGGGAGCCGTTGACCTTCTTCAGGTCGTCCGACAACCAAGCAAACTGCGCCTCAAAGCGAGACCGTGCGGTGCCATCATCCAACAACACTTTTTTGAGGACGGGGCCATTCAGCAGTTCCACAATGGGGCGGATGCAGATGGTGTCCTCTGCAAAGGTCCGAGGCTTCAGGGTGTCGAGCCTTAGTGAAGTGAGAGGGCGTTGCAGAGCTCTGCCTTCTTGAGGGTGGCGCAGATTGTCCACCTCCACATCGGCCAGCAGCTGATAATCGCCGTGGTCCTTTTTCAGCAACCGCACGCGGTCAATCAGGCCGCCGCGTGAAGCTTTGGCTGGCGTTTCAGACAATTTGATATGCCGAAAACTTTGGCCTTGGCCGTCGTCGGAGTAACTCAGTTTGGTGACAATTTCCACGTTGACCGGAGCCTCGAACAAATCCTTGTTCGCATCGCGGGCACGTTCGCCACCATCCTTAAAGTACTCACCCACACCTGCGGCGTTGAAGGGAACCTCTTCTGCCACCAGCGAGGCCAAGTTTGCCGCCCGCAACCCGCCCGAAAGGGCGATGGTGATGTGCGGCAACCCTGCGGCGTCTAGCTGCTGACGCACCCAACGGGTGCCTGCTGCCAAATCGCCAGAGTCCAACCTCACACTGTAGTTTTGCGGGTTGAACTCCTTCAGGACGATAATGGCATCTTCTAACCCCCATTCCAAACTGATGGTATCGAGGAGGAGAGCACCATACTCAGGGTTGGCCTGCACAAAGCAGTGGAAGGCATATTGCTGCGCTGCGCGGATATTCTCGTGCAGCTTAGGGTCAGCCGTTGGGTGTTGGCTAAACCATTCACTCATCATGGCCATCACATACCAATGGTCCATGGTGCCCACGGGGTTTGCGCCCCGTGCCCGCGCCGCCCGCATGTTGCTGGTGGGCAGGCCCACCATGCCACAAATGTCGGCGGTGATGAGCCCCAAGGGGTCAGCCGAGCGGCGCATGGAGTTATCGGCCACCTTAAAGTTGCCAAGGGCGGCAATGTGCTTCAAACGGGCGGCTTTGGTGGCTACCATGCTGCCACGGCGCAACATATCGCTGATGGGCGTGTCCAGCATTTTGACCACGTCAGGCCGTCCAGTCACCCAGCCAATGGGGCCAGGAAAAGCGACGCTGCCGTCGGGCATAAAACCCATGCGCACATCCAAGGGTTGGCCCAGCTTGCTGTCGAGATACTCGGCCGACAAGGTGGGCTGGCCATTGGGCAGGCGCAGACTTTTGGCCCATTGCACAAACTCGCGGTCGAACCGAAAGGCGGCAATGGCGGGCAGAATGTGCTTCAGTCCACCAATCACCGTATAGGTGCTGTTTTTACTGCCACGCAGCACCATGCTACCGTGGTTGATGCCACGGGCGTGGCGCATGGCTTGGCCCGTGGTCATGTGGTAAAAATCAGTACCATCAGCCGCAAAACCATCGTTTTCCATCAGGAGGTTTTTCAGAGATGTCATCGCATTCTCCAAGGTTGCAGAAAATCCCGTCACCGAGCGGTGAAGGGGGAAAAGAGAAAGTGTAGAGAGTGGGGTTATGGGTTAAATTGTATACCTTGTCAAGCCTAAAGCGCAGTGGCGCGCCACACGCCGGCGTGTTTTTCAATGCGGTAGGGCACGCAGTTGTCGGTGTGGAGCACGGTGTCGGTCAGCACACGCATCAGGGCACGGAAGATGCCGCCATGAGAAATCAGCAGAAGCTCACCCGTGTGCGTCGCCAAAATCTCTTGCACGGTGGCAAGGGCGCGGGCTTCCGTCTGCGCCCACGTTTCGGCATCGGGGGGTAAATAGGCATCAGTGCTGGGGTGGCCTTGCGGCAGGCCATGCTCGGCCCATAGTTCGTGGCGCAAGCGGCCTTCCCAAGCGCCCATGCTGCGTTCACGCAAGCCCGCGTGGGTGTGCAGGGGCAGGGGGGTGGGGTGGCCTGCCAGCACCAAATCGGCCGTGTGGCGGGTGCGGCCAAGGGGGCTGGTGATGGCGGCGTCAAACGGGTGGTTGGCCAGCAACTGCCCCGCGGCCTGCGCTTGGTCAATGCCCGTGGCATTGAGGGGGATATCCATGGCACCTTGAAAACGGTCTTGCACGTTCCAATCGGTTTGGCCATGACGAATAAAGGTGAAGGCTCTTGGCAAAGGCATGGCCGCACCTTAAACTAACGGCTGTAAAAAGGAAAGTCAGAATGTCAGAAGCCATTTGTATCACTACCAAAGATGACGTGACCCCCACCACCCACCGCCGTGTGGTGTGCGATGGCCCTGTGGGCAGCCGCCACCCGCGGGTATACCTCACCATGGTGGATGATTTGGCGGGCAAACCCAGCCATGTGGTGTGCCCCTATTGCTCTAAAGTATTCAAATATATAGGGAATGGCCAGCCAGAGGCGCACTAAATTGCCCTGTGGATAACGTGGGGATAAGTGCGGAAAAAGTTTTTGCGGCCAAAATCCCGTAAAAAATGCAAAAAGCCCCAAACTCCCTCTTGACGAGGTTATCCACAGGCGCTACATTCCCCCCCACGTTCCGCCACCTGCCACACCGCACGGTGGAGCTGGGACAACCCCATACAACCCGATAAACGTTGAACCTAAAGGAGAGCCGCATGGCCCACACCAAACAAGCCCGCAAACGCATTCGTCAAGATGCCGACCGTAACGAAAAAAACTCTGCCCAACTGTCGGGTATTCGTAGCTTTGTGAAAAAGCTGGAAACGGTGATTGCTGCTGGCAATAAGGCCGATGTGCCCGCCGCGTTTAAAGACGCCATGAGCGCCCTGCACGCTGGTGCCCGCAAAGGTTTGGTCAGCTCTAACGCTGCTGCCCGCAAGCTGTCTCGCTTGGCAGCCCGCATTGCCAAAATGCCTGCCTAATAAGCTTTCTGGGGGCGCGGGTAACCGCGCCTGCCAACCCCACCTCCTGTGACCATGCAAACACCCTACCCAAGGTGGCTTTGCTGTGGCTAAAACAACGGTATAAACAAAAAGGTTGCGTCACATGTCTCTCAGCTCCGCCCAATGGACTTCCGTACAATCTGCGTTGAAATCACACCTTGGCGAAGAAGACTTTAACAGTTGGATTTCCCCCCTGCGCCCCGCCGAAACCGCAGAAGCTGGCACCGTGGCGCTCTCTGTTCCTACCCGTTTTATGCAAGATTGGATTGTGCAAAACTTTGGCGCCGTGATTCAAAACTCGGTGGCCGAAACCTTACAAAAACCCGTCGATATTCGCTATGTGGTCACCCCCGTATTGGCTGAACTCAATACCCCCGCAAAGCCAACTGCAGCTGAAAAAACAACCGAAAAATCCAGCGCCTTGCCTGATAGCAACCACTTGGATAGCCGCTTCCGCTTCGATAACTTCGTCACAGGCAAATCCAACGAGTTTGCCTTTGCTGCCGCCAAGCGCGTGGCGCAAAATTGTGAAGGCCAAAGCCGCGATGGCGCCTACAACCCCTTCTTCCTCCACGGCGGGGTTGGTTTGGGCAAAACCCACCTGATGAACGCTATTGCGTGGCAGATTAAACAACAAAACCCCAACGCCAACATTCTCTATATTTCGTCCGAGCAGTTTTTGTTCCGCTTCATCCGCGCCCTGCAAGACAAAACCACCATGTCGTTCAAGGAAACCCTGCGCAAAGTGGATGTGCTGATGATTGACGACTTCCAATTTATTGCGGGCAAAGGCGCGACACAGGAAGAGTTTTTCCACACCTTTAATGCCCTGATTAGCGCCGGCAAACAAATTATCCTCACCGCCGACCGCAGCCCCCACGAAATGGCGAATGTGGAAGACCGTTTGCGCAGCCGTTTGGGTGCAGGCCTCACCTGCGAAATCCACGCGCCAGACTTGGAAACCCGCATGGCCATTCTGAACAAAAA